>NZ_JADEWU010000082.1:0-26711 GCF_015207485.1 Planktothrix mougeotii LEGE 06226 | reverse complement strand
TTATATTGGGCGGATTGCGGTTCGTTCAAGTGGGAGTTTTAATATCAATACAAAACCAGGACTAATTCAAGGAATTAGTCACAAATATTGCACAATGATTCACAAAAAGGATGGTTACTTGTATGCAACATAAACCCTACCCTCTGTTTCCTCTCACCACTGACCTGATTACAGGTTCAGTGGGAGTCTCCACAGAGGAGGAAAGATGAAAAGCAATGAAATCGTTGAACGCTATCTTCGCGGAGAACGAGATTTTAGAGGGTTAGATTTAACGGCGGAAAATTTAATTGGAGTGACCCTCAATCAAGCTAATTTATCTACTTCACGTTTAAAAGATGCTTCTCTGGCGAGAGCTTATTTAGAACGTTGTTTTTTAATGGATGTTAACTTAAATGGAGCGTTTTTATATGGAACCAATTTAAGTTTTTCAAAATTAAAAGGCAGCTATTTAATTGAAGCTGATTTAACCAAAGCTAACTTACAAGGAGCGCAATTAAATGGAGTCGATTTAACCAATGCGAAACTGAGTGGAGCTATCCTATTATCGGTTAATTTATTTCGGGCGAATTTAACAGGGGTCAATTTATGTGGGGCAAATCTCAACGGAATTAACCTGCGGTCTGCTAATTTAGAAAGAGCCAATTTAAACTGGACAAATTTAAGTGGTGCGAGATTAAGTGGGGCTAATTTAAAAGGAGCGCAGTTAAATAATGTTAAACTCAATGGCGCGTTTCTAAATGGCTTGCAATTAGAAGGCGTTGATTTTAGTGGGTTAGACCTGAATGAGGCTAAAATGAGTGGCGCAAAATTGGCGGGTGCTAACTTAATGGGAACCGCATTACACGCTGCTCAAATGCGATTTTCTAATTTAGAGGGCGCGAATTTACAAGAAGTCGATTTACATGAAAGCATTTTAAAAGGCGGACAATTCGTTTCCGTTAATTTAATGAAAGGCGACTTACGGGATGCTGATTTGAGAAATGCTGATTTGAGTCATGCAAATCTCAATTTAGCTGATTTATCCGGTGCAGACTTAACCAATGCTAATCTTCAAGGCGCTTATTTGTGGGGGGCTAATTTAGAGGGGACTTGTTTAAAAGGGGCAAATTTAACAGGGGCAAGTTTGCGAAATGCTAAACTCAATGGGGCTGATTTACAAGATACCATTTTATGCGGTGCAACCCTGCCCAATGGTCGAATGTATTAACTCTTTAGCCCTATTTTGATGCGGAATAAACCTACAAAGCTACTGTTAATTCAATCCAAAAATAGGCGATTAAAAGCGTTATTAAAGTAACAGGAACACCAAACTTTAAATGGTCTATAAATGTAATTTTATAACGCAATTTAGCAGCAGATTCTACTATAATTAAATTCGCAACGGAACCCAATAACGTTAGATTTCCGGCTAAGGTAGATGCTGCTGCTAATATTAACCAAGATTTCGTATCCTGGGGGTTAATTAAAGGCTGCATCATTAACACCGCCGGAACATTAGAAATTAAATTAGAAAGAATTACTGTTACTCCTAACAGTCCGGCGGTAGTTTCCGCAAAGGGTGTAAAAATTTGTAGCAGATTTAAGCGTTCGGTGGCGGCGGTGAGAATAAATAAACCCGAAAACATCACTAATAAATCCCAATCCACTTGTTTTAAGATTTTTTCGGGTTTAATGCGACGAGTCATCAATAATAAAGCGGCGGCCGTTAATGCCGAAATTCCTAATGGATATCCCGCTATAAAAGCAACAAATAATCCACTGGTAATCACAACGGTTTTGATTAATAAAGGTCTAACCATTTTCACCCGAATTCGGGCAGGAATCACAAGGGGTTTTAAGGAACGAACATCAGGATAAAATAACCACAATAAGGCAATTTGTACCATTAACCCCAAAATCGCAACGGGAGTTAAGACTTGGGCAAATTCTAAAAAGGGAATTTGGGAAAAAGAACCGATTAAAATATTCTGAGGATTCCCGTTAATTGTTGCTACAGAACCAATATTAGTCGCCGCTCCTAAAGCAAGTAAATAAGGAATAGGATTAAGGCAATTTCCGATCAGGACGATTTGTTCCAGATAAAAATTGCGATCGCACCCAAACAAAACAACCCCATCACCCCAGCTAACGGATTTTGATCAATTCCGGTAATCGCCTCAGAAACCGTATCCGAATAATCAATCAGTTGCCCCACATTAATCATATAATATCCCCAAACTAACCCCCCATGCAACCCCATCGGCAAACCCAACCAACCAGACGGACTTAACGTTAAACGAGGGGAAGAAGCGGGAAACCAAGCTAGTTTAGAGATCACTAAAATTGATCCTAATAAGACTAACCCTGGAAATTGTAAGGCTGTTCTTTGAATTTCGGATAGAGGTTTAATAAAATGTAACCCTGCAAAAATTAAACTATTGATTCCTAACGCAATTTTCGGGGAATAATCTCGGTTTAATTCATCCAGTAACCATCCTCTAAAAAATAATTCTTCCGCAAACCCCACCCCAAAAGCGACTAAAAACCCTTCTAAACTAATTCTGAAAAAATCAGCGTTTGGAGATTGCCATTTCACCCAACCGAATAGAGATTCGATTAAGAATAATCCCATTAAACTGATTAATCCTAATCCTAATCCTTGGAAATAATTCTGATAATTTTTAGAATTAAAAACTAACCCATAACGAGTTAGGGGGTGAGATTCACGATAAATTAATTTTGCCCAAAAGTGAATTAAAATCAGAAACTCGACATAGAGAAAAATCAATGTAATAATACTAACAAAATTGCGATCGCTCACCCATAAATAAAAAGGTGCTGCCAAGGGGAGCCAAAGCAACACCAACATGAGGAGAAAAATAACAATTCTCAGAAAAGCAGGATAGTTTCTTAAAAATTCAAAATCGTATTTCAAACCTATTGTCCTATCATTGAGGAAGTTTATTCATCGGGTTCAATGGTGCTGATGAGTCCATGAGTTTTTAAGGTTTCACAGTAAAATTCTGCGTGTTCTTGAGCGCAAGTAATCACCAACGCTAGACCATTGGTATGGGCTTCCATCATAATACTCACCGCCTGGGGTTGAGTCAAACTCGGAACGGTTTTCATCAACACCTGAACGACATACTCCATCGAATTAAAATCATCATTATGCAGCAAAACCCGATAACGGGGTGCAATTTTTCTAACGGTCTCATTCTTTTGTACTGTCTGAACAGACACGGCTTTTTCTCCTTTTTGAACAAATGGAAAGGGTTTAGGATTAGTAAAATCAATAAATTATTAGACTCTATACAGTTTAATGAATCCTTGCGGGAGCGACAAGGTGGTTGAGAGTTGACCGTTAACCCGACATCTCAGACGGGACACGATAACATATTAGAAGCCCCCCCAGGGCTGTTTCATTTTCTCGGAAAATTTATATGACCTAATCCCCCAGACCCTTCCCTGCAAGGGAAGGGGGAGTAATTAATATTTTTAAATCTAACTTTTTATTTAAGAGTAACAAAAATCCTCCCCTCTCCATGGGGTCGAGGGGCTGGGGGAGTG
Source organism: Planktothrix mougeotii LEGE 06226 (assembly GCF_015207485.1). Lineage (NCBI taxonomy): Bacteria > Bacillati > Cyanobacteriota > Cyanophyceae > Oscillatoriales > Microcoleaceae > Planktothrix > Planktothrix mougeotii. The sequence continues at coordinate 23,162 of NZ_JADEWU010000082.1, read as the reverse complement.
TGTCAAACGAGATTAGATTTATTGAAACCGAGGAAGTCTACAAATTAGATTAAACTAATTCTGTCCGCAGAAACGAGAGTGTCAATAATTCACAAAATCATCTTTGAGCAGCAATTCCTGAGCAATCTAACGCTGTTGGTTTAACAAAGGACGAACAATCCAATACCCAGCACCAAAAGCAACGACAACAATCACCACAATCGACACAATTAACCAAAATCCACTCAGTTCAGAACGCTGAGATTTTGACAGGGGGCGTAACCGAGCCTCCGGTTGTTCTGTAAAAAAGGGTTCCGCGACTTCTGGTATTAAAGGTTGTTGTTGTTGAGGAGCCTGGGGAAAGGGAAAATTCGGTTCAGGAGCTTGGGGTTGGGAGGTAACACCAGGGGCGATATCCAGAAACGGAGAAGTCGCAGCCGTCCCAGAACCACTCACTGGGGATGAAACGTCCAAATTGAAAGAATTAGCTCCTGGAGGTGTAAAGGAAGATTTTTTTCCTTGACCTACATTTTGAGCTTTATTAATCGCTTGGTGCAACTGAATTGCGGCTTGAACCACGTTTTCCAGTTCTTGACGAAGCTGGTGATTTTGTTGCGTTAGCTGGTGATTTTGGGTTTTGAGGGCTTCTAATTGAGATTGAACTGTTTGTAACTCAGCCGTGACTTCTCGATAGATAGAAATCGGAATAGATGGAGAGTAGTTACTCGATGTCACTGACGGATTAGGGCTGGAGGTGTCAGCATTTTGCATAGGGCGGGTGATCAAGGGTGAACATCAATTGGGAACTGATAAAATTAACCTGGTGGGTCAGGTTAGTTTGTTATGTTTCAGGATAACTGTCATTAGAACGCTTTGAACCAATTTCTTTAAGAAATTTCAGAAAAACTTCCGTTCTATTCACTAAACTTTAAAGAGTCCCTGTTGAATCTCAATTTCATGAGCCACTCTTACACTGAAACTCCAGAATCTCCCGCTACCAGTCCAGAAGCATTAAAGTATGGTGAACGGGAAATTGCCCAAGGACAATTGATTACCTTCCCGAATCCCAGAATTGGCCGTCGCTATGAGGTTCAAATTACCTTACCCGAATTTACCTGCAAATGTCCCTTTTCCGGTTATCCCGATTTTGCCACAATTTATTTAACCTACGTTCCTAACGAACGAGTTGTGGAATTAAAATCTATTAAACTCTATATCAATAGTTACCGCGATCGCTATATTTCCCACGAAGAATCGATTAATCAAATTTTAGATGACTTTGTAACTGCTGCTGACCCCCTAGAAGTCAGAATTAAAGGAGATTTTAACCCGCGCGGTAATGTTCATACCGTTGTTGAAGTCCAGCATCTGAGAGTCAACCCAGAATCCTAGTATAGCTGTTCCTGATTAGACCCCAGGGCCGTGAAATTCCTGTTCGTAATTCGTAATTCGTAATTCCCTGTTCCCTATTCCCTCCCCTTGTGGGAATTTCAACTCCCATGATATAATTGTAGGCTGTGTCGAATTTAGGCGAATCCATGCCCAAACTCAAAACTCGTAAATCCGCAGCCAGACGTTTTAGAGTCACCGGCAGTGGAAAAATTGTACGTCGTCGGGCTTATAAAAGCCATTTATTACAACATAAAAGCCCTGCTCGCAAACGCCATCTGTCTAATATGGCCTTAGTGAGTGAGACTCAAGAAGACAACGTGCGTTTGATGCTGCCCTATTTGTAAGCCTCTAAGCAAATTTTAATTAAAGGAAACGTAAAATGACCCGAGTTAAACGCGGTAATGTTGCTCGCAAACGCCGCCAAAAAATACTGAAACTTGCCAAAGGATTCCGGGGGTGTCAGTCTACCAACTTCCGCACCGCGAATCAGAGAGTGATGCAGGCGTTGAAAAATGCCTATCGAGATCGTCGGAACCGCAAACGGGACTTTAGACGGTTGTGGATTACTCGGATTAATGCAGCGGCTCGAATTAACGGCATCAGCTATAGTCAGTTAGTTGGCAATATGAAAAAAGCCAATATCTTAATCAATCGCAAAATGTTAGCACAACTGGCTGTTTTAGATCCTGAAACCTTTGGGAAAGTGGTTGATCTGGCCAAAAGCGGAGCAAAGTAGTTTTAATTTATTAAAACAGACTGTTAAACTCAAGAGACAGATTGCCAATTATCGGCTAAGGTGAAGGATCGATTGCATTTGATCCTTCTCCTTTGTGTTTCAAGTTAATTAAAATTTTACAGTTTTAATCATGGATACTAATCTTCCCATTGCCTATTTATTACTTTTAGTGGTGTTACTTTCCGGCGCTATTGTTTTCCTGATTCGTCAAATTCTGAAAACTCGTCGTACAGAAATCACCCTGTTTGATCTGCAAACTAAATTAGCAAAAGAACCGGGAACTGCACAAGAATACTATCAATTAGGAAGTATTTATAACGATAAAAAACTCTATTCCCAAGCCGTAACCCAATTACAAAAAGCCTTAAAAGTTGGGGAAGAGGAAGATCCCCAAAATTTAGCCATGATTTATAATGCTTTAGGATATGCTCATCTAGCTAAAGAACAATATGATATTGCCATTCGCCAATATAAAGAAGCCTTAAAATTAAATCCCATTTATCCGACTGCTTGTAATAATTTGGGTTATGCGTATGAGAAGAAAAAGCTAACCAGCCAAGCCTTAGAAACTTATGAGCAAACCCTAAAAATTGATCCCAATAATCAAACCGCAAAACGTCGGGCTGAATCTCTACGCAAACGGGTTGGTATTCCCACAGAAGTCGCTTAATCCGTGATCAGTGATCAGTGATCAGTTATCAATTGACAGCTTTTAGTCAAATCGAGAAAACTATTAGAATAGGATTGAGAAATCTTTAGGTTTGGGTTCCTTCGGCAGTAATCACTCATCAGTAAAAGGGTTAGCTATTCACTATTACAGCCATCATGAAGATTTTAACCCCATTGATGATTGTTCTAACTGCCAACTGCCAACTGATAACTGATAACTGATAACTGATAACTGATAACTGATAACTGATAACTGTTATGGCAAATTTTCCCCAACCTGCCCATCCGAAAACGGCTTTACTTTTGATCAATCCCCATGCGCGCAAAACCCAAAAGAATTTATCGCAAGTGGTTTATCAACTTCAAGCCTTGGATTTTGATATTATTCAAGAGTCCCCTGAACATCCGCAAGAGTTTACCTCAACCATTCAACGATATAAAGATCAAGTGGATTTTGTGATTGTCGGGGGGGGAGATGGAACCCTGAATGCGGCGGTGGATGGGTTGGTAGAAACGGGTTTACCCCTAGCAATAGTCCCTTTAGGTACGGCCAATGACTTAGCCCGTACCCTAGGAATTGCCGCCTCTGTGACCGAAGCCTGTCAAATTATTGCCTGTGGACATCAACAAAAGATTGATTTAGGCTGGGTGAATGGTAAACACTTCTTTAATGTGGCCAGTTTAGGATTGAGTGTGAAGATTACTCGTAAACTGACCAAAAAATCTAAAAAGCACTGGGGAGCCTTAGCCTATGTCTGGGCTGCAATTCAAGCTACGCTAACGGCTCGACCTTTTCGTGCTTTAATTGAAGTAGATAGTCAAATACAACGGGTCAAAACCTTACAAATTGCCGTTGGGAATGGCAAATATTATGGAGGAGGAATGTCCATTGTCCATGATGCCACGATTGATGATCAACGTTTAGACCTTTACAGTTTAGAAATCAAACATTGGTGGCAAATTCCTTGGGTGTGGTTAACCCTGAGAACCGGAAGACATCGGGAAGAATTAGGAGTCAGAACCCTGTCTGGTTCAGACTTTCAAATTTATACCAGTAAACCCTACCCCATTAACACCGATGGGGAAATTACCACCTGGACGCCCGCTCATTTTCGAGTCATCCCCCAAGCTTTAACCGTTTTGGTTCCCCAACCGAAGTAAAAATGGCAGGGGATACCCGGTAATAATACTGAATAGACAACAAAATTTTCAAATCTTAACTTTACAATCAACCATTTGTCAAGATTTAATTCACTAGATTAAGAGAGTTGTAATTGTTGTGACATCTTGTGTTTTTTTCCGTCAAATTTGAGTAAACTCGGTTATTCTTGAAATTTAAAGAAAGTATTAAGCCTCCTGATGACGGAGAAAGACTACTTTCTGGCTCACGCAGAATAACAGCGTTTTTTTCTGTATAAAAACCGACAAAACTGCATCCATCGGAGGTTTTATGACTCCTACAATGCTTCGTCAACTTTGGTCACTGGTCGAAAAGACCCAAGCATCCACTCTGGTTACTCTTGATGATGCGAGTCTTGTCCAGTGTTTACTGAAACAGTTCAATAAAGAAGCTTCTATCAACGGAAACGAAGCTGATCTCTTAACGGATTACATTTGCTCTCGCATTTCTTTGATTCGGGATATGGCGGAAGCACGCTTATCTGGAGAGGCTTCAGCTTAAAATCCATTTGTTCTATATTTGTCGGTTCGAGGAAATTTAAGGTCATCTGATGAGTTGGAGGAAAACCGTGATGATCTTAACCCTCTACCCGATTTAATTTTGCTCAAAAAATTGCAGGGAAAATTCCCACATTAAGGTAAGCTTAAAGCGTTTGAGGTAACTCCTGGGGAGCTCATAACCTCAACACCTTTAGAACGCTAAACTTGCCTAATCTATACACGAGCAATATAAAACTATGCACAAATGCGGCTCTTTGCTAGTAGCAACACTCTTGTTAGTGGCATCCCTAACAGCCTGTGAATCATCCAATACTACTAGCACGAATACAACTTCACCCGGGGGAAACTCAACATCTGCTAGTAATTCGGGAACGGGTCAAAGTCGCCTTGATATTGTCAAGCAACGTGGAAAGCTAATCTGTGGCGTCGATGGTAAAATTCCCGGATTTAGCTTTGTGAATGAAAGCGGCCAATATTCCGGTTTGGATGTGGATTTGTGTAAAGCAGTCGCCGCGGCTGTTTTAGGTGATCCTAATGCTGTTGAATTTCGCAATTTGGATTCTACAGAACGATTTGAAGCGTTAAAAGCGGGAGAAGTGGATATGCTCTCTCGCAATACCACCTGGACAATTAGCCGGGATACCTCCGTTGGCTTAGAATTTGCCCCGACAACCTTCTATGATGGTCAGGGGATGATGGTGCGTCAAGATAGTGGAATTACTAAATTAGAAGATTTTCAAGGAAAAGCGGTTTGTGTAGAAGCGGGAACCACAACGGAATTGAATTTAACCGATGCGATGCGTCAACGGGGTATCCAGTTTGAAACCGTTACCTTTCAACAAGCTGACCCCGCTTATGCTGCTTATGCTGAAGGTCGTTGTCAAGGAATGACGTCTGACAAATCTCAACTGGTCGCTCGTCGCAGTACCCTCCCTAATCCCAATGAACATCTTCTTCTGGATGTTACGATGTCTAAAGAACCGCTTGGCCCTCTAACAGTCAATAATGATTCTACTTGGTTTGATGTGGTTAAATGGACAACTTTTGCGTTATTTGAAGCAGAAGAATTAGGGGTGAACCAAACCAATGTTGATCAACTTAAAACCAGTGATAATCCTAATATTAAACGATTCTTGGGAACAGAAGGCGACCTAGGGAAAGGGATGGGATTAAGTAATGATTTTGCGGCTAATGCGATTAAAGCCGTTGGGAATTATGGTGAAGTGTATGAACGCAACCTCGGTGAAGGTTCACAATTTAAGCTTCCCCGTGGACAAAATGCCCTGTGGACAAATGGCGGTTTAATGTATTCTCCGCCTTTCCGTTAAAATCAGTTATCAGTCAACAGTTATCAGTTATCAGTGCAAGAGTTAAGAAGCAGTTACAGTTGTTTTCAACGCCTAAAAATCTTAATTTTATTTCTTTCACTGATTGCTGTTGACTGATAACTGATAACTGGTACAGACGCGCCATGGCGCGTCTCTACACTGATAACTGATAACTGATACAGACGCGCCATGGCGCGTCTCTACACTGATAACTGATAACTGATAACTGATATGACAACCAACGGAGATCAAAAAATCCCCCTTTGGCGAGATGACCGATTTTGGCGCATTGCCTTACAAATTTTAGTGATTGTGATTGTGGTTAGTGTATTCGCACTTTTAGGCGGAAACCTAACTCGAAATCTGAGACAAACTGGGAGTAATTTTGGCTTTGATTTTTTAAATACATCGGCGGGATTTAATATTCTCGATAGTTTAATTCCCTATACTCCCACTGATCCCTATAGCAGAGTTTTATTTGCGGGATTATTGAATTCTCTGCGGGTGATGTTTTTTGGAATTATCCTCACAACATTATTGGGAATTGCTGTTGGTATTGCCCGTTTTTCGGATAATTGGCTATTGCGTCAGTTATCATTAATTTATGTTGAAATTGTCCGCAATACTCCCCTTTTATTACAGTTAGTATTTTGGTATGGAATTTTTGTCCAATTTCCACTGATTCAAGAAAGTTTAAACATTTTTAATTCAATTTTCTTGTCTAAACAAGGAATTTTTCTACCTTGGCCATCAGGAATGCAAGGGATAATTGGATTAGGGATTTTAGTGATTTGTGCGATCGCGGCTTTCATTGTATCGAAAAGACGAACCAAAGTAATGGTAGAAAGAGGAGAATCTGGACAACCTCAATTGATTACTTTAGGTATTATTGGAATCATTGCCTTATTAACATTAACGGTAGGATTAAATTGGCAACGTCCAATGTTTAATCCTACCACCAATACCATTGAAGGAGGATTAAGACTCACCATTGAATTTACAACACTTCTAGTAAGTTTGGTCGTGTATACAGCCGCTTATATTGCTGAAATTGTGCGGGCGGGAATTCAATCTGTTCCTAAAGGTCAATGGGAAGCCGCCCGATCTTTAGGGTTAAAATCAGGTTTAGTCATGCAGTTAGTCGTATTTCCTCAAGCGTTACGGGTGATTATTCCACCGTTAAATAGTCAGTATTTAAACTTAGCAAAAAACTCTAGTTTAGCGGTCGCCGTTGCTTATGCGGATGTGTATAATGTTGCCAATACTACCTTTAATCAAACCGGAAGGGCGATTGAAGTGATGTTAATTATTATGGCAACCTATCTCACGATTAATCTATTTATTTCTTTAGGAATGAATCAATTAAACCGCAGTGTTCAATTACGAGAAAGATAAATTAAGGTTTCAACTGTCAACCCTCAACATTTATTCTTTACCATGACTTCTGTACCATCAACCCCATCTCAGCAACCGCCTCAGATCGCCGTATTAAGCGCCAAGGAATGGTTGCAAAAAAATCTATTTAATACGTGGTATAATACCCTGATTACCTTGGGAATTAGTGCCTTATTATTGTTCATGTTAACAAGGTTTATGTCCTGGGCATTTACAATTGCTAAATGGAGTGTAATTCCGGCTAATTTACCGTTGTTTTTTGTGGGGAGATTTCCCAGTGATCAATATTGGCGTTTATGGGTAATGTTAGGGATAATTTCTGTTCTTTCGGGTATTACCTGGGGATTTTTAGCCCGAAATTCAAGACTTTTATTTAGTAAAAATACCTTAGTTATTTTGGGATTTGTTGGAATTCTGGCAGTTATTACTCCAGTTCCCATTATTTTACGTTTCCTCCTGATAGGAATGCTATTATTATTAGTAGCAGGAGCTTGGGGCGGTAAAATCATAGGAAATACTTCCCCAAAGTTAGGTAAGTGGTTGCCTTTTTCCTGGTTTTTATTATTAATAATTTGTATTTGGTTTATTGGAGGTGGGATCGGATTAAAAGTTGTCCAAACCAACCTTTGGGGAGGACTGATGTTAACGTTATTGATGTCAATTGTTAGTATTTTATTGTCTTTTCCCATTGGGATATTATTAGCATTAGGACGACAAAGTAGTTTACCGATTATTCGTATTTTATCAACTATTTATATTGAAATTATTCGGGGATTACCCTTAATTACAATTCTATTTATGGGACAAGTGTTACTTCCATTATTCCTCCCCGAAGGAACACGACCCGACCGGATTTTACGCGCTATTATTGGATTAACGATGTTTAGTTCAGCTTATTTAGCTGAAAACATCCGAGGCGGGTTACAAGCCATTCCCAAAGGTCAAACAGAAGCTGCAAAAGCATTAGGATTAAATACACCTTTAGTCATCAGTTTAATTATCTTACCCCAAGCTTTAAAGGTTTCAATTCCCGCTATTGTAGGTCAGTTTATTAGTTTATTTCAAGATACAACGTTATTATCAATTGTAGGATTAGTAGAATTATTGGGGATGAGTCGATCTATTTTAGCAAATCCCAAGTTTCTCGGACGCTATTTAGAAGTTTACCTATTTATTGGAATTCTTTACTGGATATTTTGTTATGCGATGTCTGTTGCGAGTCAAAAATTAGAAAAACAGTTGAATACGGAACATAAATAGACTGTTTTTGTTTGGGTGTATAGAATTCGCAGCTATAAAAACAAAGTCCGCCTGCGCGGACTAAATGATAGCGTAGGTAATTCAACCACATTTGGTATTTTATCCTTCTTTTTTTGGGTTAGATAATAATTCTTGTAAAACGGGAGTTTCTGAGTCCGATTTACTGGGGTTTAGTTGGTATACATTGACAGATAATTTTAATCCTAAAGATTTTAGCCAAAACCCTAAACTATAAATTGCGTCCTGTCCTGTTTTTGATAATACTTCGTCCAACTGTGCTAAATGTTGTTTAGCTTCTTCTGGGGTCATAGTTTGCGGTGCTAATGCTTCAGAAACATCAGTTAAAACCAGTTTTAATAATTCCGGTTCTGGAGAAGTTTCTAGTAAACAAGTTTCGATGTAACCTGCTGCATAGGTTAGGTCTTGAAGTCGTGAGATCAGAAAGGGTTGGTATGGTAAACTGTTAAGCATTTTCTGATGTCCTGTAATCTTTCCAGTATTTTTGAGCTTGATCAATATCCTGTTTTTGGGTACTTTTATCACCCCCACACAGTAACAGTATAATCCTTACTCCTATTTGTCCAAAGTAAATGCGATAACCAGGGCCATAATCAATTTTTAATTCATAAACGCCCTCTCCTACAAAACGACAATCTCCTATGTTGAAAAGTAGCGATCGCTTCCGCTTTCAAGGAACAAACACCGTACAATAGAGGACAAACTTAACTGCTTGACCACTAACCCCCCATTTAAAGCCATGACACAAATACAACCCACTACCGACTCAGTTCAAGCTGCAACAGAAGATTATGCCATTCTGGCAACCGATGTGCATAAGTGGTATAGCAATAATTTTCATGTTCTCAGGGGGGTCAGCCTTTCCGTCAGACGGGGGGAAGTGGTTGTGATTATGGGGCCATCGGGTTCAGGAAAATCGACTTTTATTCGCACTTTTAATGCGTTAGAGGAATTTCAACAGGGAAGTATTATCATTGATGGAATTAATTTATCCCATGATTTGAAAAATATTGAAGAAATTCGGAAAGAAGTGGGAATGGTGTTTCAACAATTTAATTTATTTCCCCATTTAAGTATTTTACAAAATGTGACGTTAGCTCCGATTTGGGTGCGACGTTGGCCCCAAGCAAAAGCGGAAGCAGTGGCATTACAATTATTAGAACGGGTGGGAATTTTAGAACAAGCGAAAAAATATCCCGGTCAATTATCTGGGGGTCAACAACAACGGGTAGCTATTGCTAGAGCATTAGCAATGCAGCCTAAAATTATGTTATTTGATGAACCGACTTCTGCTTTAGACCCGGAAATGGTACGAGAAGTTTTAGACGTGATGCGAACCTTAGCTGACTCCGGGATGACGATGGTTTGTGTCACCCATGAAGTCGGATTTGCAAGAGAAGTAGCGGATCGAATTGTATTAATGGCGGATGGAATATTAGTAGAAGAAGGAACCCCAGAAGAATTTTTTAATAATCCTAAAGAAGAACGGACTCAAAAATTTCTGTCTCAAATTCTTTAAATGTAGGGAACAGGGAATAGGGAACAGGGAACAGGGAATAGGAAATGAGTTTGCTGTTCCCTGTTCAAGTTCAATGAACTATTGATTGGGTTGGGTATAGTTAGCCAGACAACTTGTAATAGCACCCTGAATCGCTGAATCTTGCATAATCTCTTGTTCTGTCAAAACTGCTAAAGACTTCAATTTTTCATCGGGAAGTTTGAGCAAATTTGTCAGTGTACAACGACAATACTGTTCACCTTTTGCTGGATCAAGACCCGATTGATTAATTCCTTGCAAACAGCCTTTCATGTATTCGCTACTAAAGGCTTGTGCTTCCTCATTCGTTAACGATAACGCCGGATGAACAGGAATGAAAAAAACAGCACCTATTACTAACACAATGAGATGCTGGAAACGACGTAAATAAAAAGAACTCAACATTGAGATGAATAATTTTAGAGGTGGATTGGACAATTGTTTTCAATTTTAGAAGTTTTTGCCGGAATTAGTAGATATTTATCCTTGTCCGAGAATATTATTCTCAACGGAGACAAACTGAAGTTGTGTCGGTGTAACCCCTTTAACTAACCCTAAAATATTTCCCGTATTGGCTATTGTAATCACCGTTACGGATGCTGTTTCAATTTGAAAATCCAGGGTTCTGATCTGGTCGGGCGGGAAGGGGCCACTACTCTGATAATCTCGCAGATCCCCATAGGTTAGAGTTTGTTGGGTTAAGACAATATCATTAACTGTTAACCCCCCCGTTAACCCAATCACATCCCCTTGGGCTGCATTGTAATCGAGAATATAGTCAGAAGTAATGGTGTCGAGATTTTCAATCCCACTACAACCGCAGTCTTCAGGCGGGGAAGTTGCGGTATTGGTACGCAAAACAAACACATCTGCACCTTCACCTCCCCAGAGACGGTCAACCCCCAAATCACCGATGAGGGTGTCATTTCCGGCTTCTCCGACTAACGCATCGTCTCCTTGACCCCCTCGCAGGAAATCATTCCCTTCATTTCCATAGAGATAATCATCCCCTAAATTACCGTTAAGTACGTCATTACCCGCACCGCCATACAGGATATCCAACTCTTGACCTCCCCGCAGGGTATCATTTCCCCCTTGGCCATCAAGAGTATCTTGACCTTGATTTCCGGCCATTTGTTCTGAGTCTATAGACCCTCGAACAGAATCATTTCCACCTAAAGCGGCTAACCCGTTAGGATATTTGGAGATAGCGACAGGATTAACCCCTAAGACCCCCGGTGCAATTTCAACGGTATCGGCATTTTCCGTTAATAAAAATAATCCCGATAACAGATCTGATGGGGTTAGGGGTTGGGAAATTACCATGATATTACTCGATAGAGAATTAATATGTATAGAATTCCCAACTCTCAAAGAAGTTCCAACAGAAGATTAAAATAGAGTTTAAAATTAATTCGATGGATTAACGTTGAACTTGTCATAAAGAGGCTATTGAATTATGAGTTATGATTATGATTTGTTTGTGATTGGTGCAGGTTCGGGTGGATTAGCTTCTTCAAAACGGGCGGCATCCTATGGGGCAAAAGTTGCGATCGCAGAACATGATTTAGTCGGTGGGACTTGTGTAATTCGCGGTTGTGTGCCTAAAAAATTGATGGTTTATGCGTCTCAATTTTCTGATATGTATCAATATGCTCAAGGTTATGGATGGGCGGTAGGGGCGAGGTCTCCTCGCCCTAAATTTAATTGGAATAAATTAATTACAGCCGTTGATACAGAAGTTAAACGCTTAAGTCAACTGCATATTAGTTTTTTGGAAAAAGCTGGAGTTGAATTAATTTCTGGCTATGCTAAATTTATTGATGCTCATACAATAGAAGTGGGCGAGAAAACTATCACAGCCGATAAAATTTTAATTGCGGTGGGTGGAGAAGCTGTTAAACCCAATATTCCCGGAATTGAACATAGTATTACCTCCCGTGAAATGTTTTTACTTGCTGAACAACCGAAACGGTTTGCAGTTTGGGGTGGGGGATATATTGGTGTTGAATTTGCTAATATTCTTAAAGGATTAGGCAGTGAAGTTACCCAAATTATTCGCCGAGATTTAATTTTACATGGCTTTGATGAGGATATTCGCAGCAATATTCAAGGGGGAATGGCGAGTCATGGGATTAATTTTATAACTCAAAAAGTGATTGAAAAAATAGAAAAAACCGAAGCCGGATTACAGTTGTTTTTTAAGGAGGATGACACAGAACCCTTAACGGTTGATGCCCTGCTTTGTGCGACAGGTCGTAAACCAAATTTAGCCGGATTAATGTTAGAAAATGCTGGAGTTGAAGTGAATGGGAAAGGAGCCATTCAAGTCAGTCTTGATAGTCGGACAAATCAACCTAATATTTTTGCAGTGGGAGATTGTACTGATCGGATGAATTTAACCCCCGTTGCGATCGCAGAAGGACGAGCATTTGCAGATACAGAATTCGGTCATCAACCTCGATTTATTACCCATGAAAATATTGCCACGGCTGTATTTTCTAACCCTGAAGCTGCAACGGTTGGATTAACAGAAACCCAAGCCCGGATAAAATTTGGCGATAATATTAAATGTTATACCGCTCGGTTTCGTCCGATGTTTCATAGTTTCACAGGCTCAGAGGAAAAAGTGTTTATAAAATTAGTGGTTGAAATTAATACGGATCGAGTTTTAGGGGCTCACATGGTGGGAAAAGATGCAGCAGAATTAATTCAAGGAATTGCGATCGCTGTTAGTATGGGAGCCACTAAAAAAGACTTTGATAACACAATGGGAATTCACCCCACCAGTGGCGAAGAATTCGTTACCCTCAGATAATCAGATAATCAGTTATCAGTTATCAGTTATCAGTTATCAGTTATCAGTTATCAGTTATCAGTTATCAGTTATCAGTCATCAGTGAGGAATGGGCAATAGTCAACAGTTTATTAAATCTTCCTAATGGTTGAAGTATTCAGCCGTTGAATTGGCTTATAATAGAAATCAGAAAACTATCAGGTGTAGGTTTTTGGGTGGCAGCTATTGGAGGATAAAAGTATGAAAATCCTATCCACAGCAATATTTGGAGCAGCCACAGTGCTTCTACTCGGTTTTGGAGTCACGACTCCAGCCTATTCACAAAACTCTCAGGATCTAAAACAATTATTAGAAACCCGGTTTTGTCAAGGGTGTGATTTGAGAGGAGCTAATTTAAGCGGCGCTCATTTAATTGGTGTTGATTTACGAGATGCTAATCTCGCAGGTGCAAATTTAGCCGATGCGAATTTAGAAGGTGCAGACTTAAAAGGTGCAAATCTTAAGGAAGCGAATTTAGAAGGTGCATTTTTAAATCAAGTTGAATTTAATGATGCTAACCTCAGTGGTGCTAATTTAACCCATGCAAATTTAGTTCAAGCTCAATTAGACGGTGCAAATCTTTTGAATGCAGATTTAACCGGATCTGAATTTGCAATTCCCACCCTACAAAGTGCTGAACTTCCGAGAGGTTTCGCCAATGATTTAGGAACACCTGAAATGAGTGCAGGGAATAATTCTCGGTTAACTTTCCCTGTAGGGGGGCCCGAATTGGATGAACCTTTTGAATATAGCCAAGAATATCTGGATCAAACAGTTAATCCTACTTTAAACCCATCACAACCCATTGATTCTGATCCTTTTTTACGCCAAACAACCACCTTTAATGATGGTATGAGAGGAGATGTGAATCCATCAGGAGCAGGGGTGTTAAAACTTGATTTTTAGCCTTCATTTATGAGCAGTATTTCTGTTCTCATTCAGCCAAAATTACTAATAACAGGGAAGAGAATTTTAATCATTTTCTTCCCTGTTTTAGCTTTAAGATTCAAATCCTAAAATTTTTACCTATCAAGCTTCTATATAGCGAGTCTAAAGGGATTGTACACTCATAATCTCATAATAATAAAGATTATTAATCCTAAAAAAAAGTATCAGGATGTCTTTGTTGGGGCGAGGCGCGCCTCGCCCCAACAACGAATTGAATTTTAAGTCTGATGTACAACTGATTTAGACTTGCTATATTAAAAGTAAAAATGTACAGAATAGTCTGGATATTTCCGATTCCCTATTATATTATAATGAATCTGATTACGGTATAAATTAATAGCAGACGGATGAAGAATTTTATCGATTTATTTTCTGGCGCAGGGGGAATGTCCTGTGGGTTAGAAAGGGTAGGAATGAACTGTTTATTAGGAATTGATTTTGATCAATCTTCCTTAAAAACCTTTCAAGCTAATCATCCCCATTCTCAAACAATTTTAGGAGATTTACGACAAATTACAACGGAATCAATTCAAGAAATAATTGGAAATCAAACCATCGATTTAATCTGCGGTGGGCCACCTTGTCAGGGATTTTCAACCATTGGAACAAATGATAAACAAGATCATCGCAATTTTTTGTTTTTTGAATTTTTGCGAATTGTAAAAGCGTTTAAACCTAATTTTATTATTCTGGAAAATGTTACAGGTTTATTAGCAAAACGCAATGACAGTACATTAGCATTAATGATTAACAGTTTTAATCAATTGGGTTATACTGTAGATGTTAAGGTTTTATCTGCTCATCATTATGGTGTTCCTCAAGCCAGACGACGAACAATTTTATTAGGAAATCGTTTCGGAGTTAATAACATTTATCCTGAAAAAAAATTCAAAGATTCTGAAAAAGATCCTGATTATTTACCTTTACCTCATACAGTTGAATGGGCTTTTAACACCTTATTAGAGTTTGAAGGTCAAACCTTTAACCATGATTTGAAAACGGCTGAAATTAAAAATGAATTAGAACGAAAAAGAATTCATTATATCCCTGAAGGCCAAGGAATTCGTTATGAACGAGATCAATTAGCCTATCTTCCGCCGCCCTTATGGTATGATATAGATTGGAAAAATATTCGAGAAGAACGATTTCGAGAAACAAAATTAAAGCGTTTAAATCGTTACTCCCATTCGGGTACAATTAATACGAGTAAAACGACTTATTATCATCCCACAGAAGATCGTTATCTGACTCCCAGAGAAGCAGCCGCGATTCAATCTTTCCCATCTAATTATATTTTTTATGGGACATTATCTCAACAATGGCGACAAATTGGAAATGCAGTCCCTCCGTTATTAGCAGCATCGGTAGGAGAGGCTATTTTAAAGTTAGATAAATTGAAAAATAATTTAGAAAAATGTTATTCTATATCGGACTTTAAAACGGTTCGTTCTTCTGCATTTAGTTATCGATTTAAGGAAACAACAACCGAACAACAGCACTAAATCCAGGTAATAACGGCGATGTAATTTCGTCTGTTTCTAATAAAGTTGCGACTTTAACTAATTGTGCTTGTTCTCGACGATAAATTTCCACTTGTTTCGTGAAATAATTAACAATCCAATATTCTTGAACTCCAGTAATAGAATAAAGTTTTAATTTAGCTTGTTTATCTCGCCGTTCATTTTGTTTTCCAGGGGATAAAACCTCAACAACTAACTCAGGTGCACCTGTTAAATGTCCGGCTTCATCTTCAATTTGTTCAAGTCGTTCATGAGTGACCCAAACGACATCAGGAATAACGCTATCAATATCAGAAAAAATTAAACCTGGAGCAAAAATGGTTACGCCTAAATTATTCGACTCTGACCAAGTATCAAGTAATGTAGAAATCTTAACGCAAGCCTGTTGATGGCGACGATGGGGAGAGCGAGTCATAAATAGTTCTCCATCGAGAATTTCATAACGTATCCAGTCATTTTCCGGTAGTCCCTCGACATCGTGAATTGTCCAGCGTACTTGTTCTAGGGTTTGACTCATCATGACCCCCTTTTTGGGTTTGATAATTGTAATTATAGTAAAAATGGGTTTGATAATTGTAATTATAGTAAAAATGGGTGCGTGCGTAATTATAGTAAAAATGGGTTTGATAATTGTAATTATAGTAAAAATGGGTTTGATAATTGTAATTATAGTAAAAATGGGTGCGTGCGTAATTATAGTAAAAATGGGTGCGTGCGTAATTATAGTAAAAATGGGTGCGTGCGTAATTATAGTAAAAATGGGTGCGTGCGTTAACACTTACGCACCCTACGGGTTAATACATCATGAATTCAGGACTTCCTAATATTAATGCACCTCTTAAATTAGGAGCGGTTTTTTCTAAAACAGAACGAGTTTGAGGTGAAAAATTATTCTCTAATGTGGAAGCTAAAAATTCGGCATCAATGGGTTTTCCATCGTCTAATAATCCTCTGGATAAAGGAACAGATAAACTACTCCGACGCACCATCGCATCAGGATTTAACCAAGCAGATTGAATGTTTTTATAACCATCAGGAGATGGACAACCATATAAAGGCATTCCTAATTGATTGAGGATACCATCGAGAGGTTCAAAATTGGTCACAGTTCCAACTACTCGCATAATAGAAACAATATATCGATAAGGAGTTTTAAATTTAGTTTGATAAATATTAGGCTTCCAAAATTCGTCACTTTTAAATAAAGTTTGCAGAACAGTTGTAATATTTCCATCACTATCTAAAAACGTTTGAGCTAGTTTTTTAACTAGAGACTCAGGAGGATTATCACTAACAAAATTTTGGGCTAATTTATAACTAATATGTTGAGCCGTAGAAGGATGTCGTGCTAGAATATTAAGAGCTTCTTCCCCTTCATTAATACCACTCCCTTTAATCGAATATCCTAAAAACACTTTATTACTAAAATCATGACGAGCTTCTTCAAAATAAAATCCGGCTTTGGTTGAGGTTTTTTCAATGGGTTGGAACAGTCCCCACCCGGTTAAAATCTTCGCTAACACAATAATATCGTTTTGAGTGTAACCTCCATTGACTCCTAAGGTATGTAACTCTAATAATTCACGAGCATAATTTTCATTTAAGCCTTGAAATTGCCCCTTTGCACCCGGACTTCCTGGTGCAGTATTTCGCCAATTATCTAAATAAACTAACATCGCTGGATGTTTAGCGGTAGCCCCTAATAATTGTCTAAATTTCCCTAAAGCATGGGGTCGAATAGCGTGTTGTTCATAAGAACTAAAAAACTGTCGGGTAAAGTTATCTTTTGCTGCAAATACATTAAAATGGTTATACCAAAACTCAACCATCACTTCTTCCAATTGACGCGGACTTGCAAAGGCTCTTAACAAACGTCCGCGTTTCGCTTGCTGCATAATTTTTTGATTAAAACTTTGCTTAATTTTGTTCATCGATTTGCTATCTAAACCTAGAGTTTTGGCTTGTTCTACGGTTTGTTTTTCTGCTAAAATCACCTCACCGGGTTGCCAAACTAATGTATTTAAAGGGTTCAATCTATCGTTTAAATCTGCTGGATAGGAAATTGTTTGGGGTTGAAGTTGAGTCTTAATATAAGTTTCAATCCCCATCTGTTGTATCTGTTGAAGTTGTCCAGGGGTAATTCCAAAACTGACGCGGTTTATTAAATGAAAAAGTTTAGGATCGCTCATAATAGTTAATTATTATTTAAACTAGATTTTGAAACCAAAACAAAACTTAAACCCTGATTAATTCGTAATTCGTAATTCGTAATTCGTAATTCGTAATTCGTAATTCGTAATTCGTAATTCGTAATTCCCTATTAAGCCTCAATAATAAACTCTAATATTTGACCTTGAGAACTGCCAAATTTTAACTGCATTCCTGATATTAATGGAATTTCTTGATGATGAATTCGTTGCCATTGTTGAGCATTAAAAACTAACGTTCCATAACGGGAAAAATCCCTTAAAAAATAATTCGGTTGTGTTTTTCCATCGGAGCTATGACGACAAAAAATTTCAGCGTGTTTGGAAGAAACCCACTGTTCAGAAACAATCACATCATTTCCTTCCCCCCGTCCCACCCGGACTAACCCGGTATCAACGGGCCAAGCTTGTACCGGGGTATTTCCCACCGAACTCATTAACCGTAACCACGCTCTCGGAATAACCCCAAACCCCGTTACCGCCGTATTTGGCATTTCTGTCTTAATTTGTTCTAACGGCTGCACTAACACCCCGTCAAATTCCGGGTGCATATACAATATTGGTAACGTCCAGGCGGGTTGATTGAATTTATATAAAGCTAACAATTGTTGACGGGCTACTGCAACAGCTTGATCTACCGGACGCCGTTCTCCTAACGCTCTGGCAAAGGCCTGAATAAAGCTTAACGCCTCTGCGTCAGTAATGGAGTCCCGCATTCCTAACACCGCCGGAACTCCATGATGGATTAAAACCTTTGCTAAACTACTACTGGGAATCGCTTGAAATAGGGAATTAGACGCAGTTGAGACGGGTTCTACCGCAGGTTGAGCACTCCAACAGGTATTAAACACCGCTAAAACAATGCCACATCGAACTAAGACCTGGGCGAGTTCTGTACCATTAACGGTGGTATCAGGACGCAAAAATAATAACCCGCCATCGGGAGCAGGAACACCATGTCCGGCATAAAATAAAACGTTATAGCGATCGGTTTCTAACTCGGCAATTAAGTCTTCAACAGTAGGTTGAATTAAGGTTTTGATGCCACAGGAAACATGGGGATCGATTTGATTTCCGTGAGGATCAAGACTACACTGTTCAAAGGCTTTGCTTAATGAGATCGCTTCTTCTTCTAGTTTTAGTTTTAACAGGCAAGATGCCTGTTCCACAACACCAGTGTCAATTTGATTTTCTCCTAAGATTAATAAAATATTCAACCCTTGGGCTGCTAACCGTTGAGGCAGAGGGTTAACATCAAAGGTGGTACGACTAAACCACAGATTTTGACTCAGGGAAATGGCAGGTTGACCAGCTTGGGGTTGCATTGTTTCCCAAGGAATGGGAATTAAATCAGCATCTCTTAAATCTAAACGAATTCGTAACGGTTGATCCTGTCCGATCGCAATGCCTTGACTTCGATGTAAACTAGCTTGAATTGACCCCTGAAATAACCATTGCCAGAGATTAATTCCCAATTGTTGCATTAAACGGGTACTATAACTCAATTGTCGCCCTGAATCAGAGGTGGCAATTAAGGCTAAATTGTTAGTGGGTGGAGAACACAGACGATTGGGAATACTATGGGGTGAGAATAGTTCTAGCCAAGCTTGCCAGGTTTGGGAAAGGGGCTCTGGCCAGCTACTATCGTGGTGAACATATCCATTCCAATCAGGAGATTGTACCACCCAAGTTGCAAAATGATTAGCAACGGAGGTACTCATTCCGGCGATGGCAATACTTAAGCAAGGAGTTTCTGACGGCGACATTCAACTTATAGCAAGGAATAGGGAACCCGGAAAAACCATTGATCCTTTAGGTTTTATCATCAATTTATGTTCTAACAGTTCTAGGGACTGCTATATCAGGCAGTTTTGTTGCAATAAACAGGGATTTTCTGCTAGTTTATCTTGTTTTCAGCACTTGCGATCAGTTGTCTAAGCAATGTACCCCAATTAACGGTAATCTAAGTTAACGTTACAACTTAGAAAGCAAAATTTCTGTTCCACAGAGAATTATTCTACAAGAAATGGGGTACAACAATTGAACTTAGCCATTGACAATACAGAAAACCAGCAAGGAGTTAAAGGCATGAATTTTGATGTCTTATCCGGTCAAAGTTTTCCTCTAGGAGCCACCGTTTATCCCAAGGGGGTGAATTTTTGCGTTTTTTCTAAAAATTGTCTTGCTATAGAATTATTATTGTTTGATAGCCCGGATGCGGCTGAACCCACTCATATTATTCCCTTTGATCCCAAACGAAATAAAACCTTTTATTATTGGCATATTTTTGTTACGGGGGTTAAACCTGGACAAATTTATGGCTATCGAGTTTATGGCTTATTTGAACCGGAGTTAGGATATCGATTTGACCCCGATAAACTGTTGTTAGATCCCTATGCAAAAGCCATTGTTAATACAGAAAATTATAGTCGAGTTGCTGCTTCGGTTCCTGGGAATAATTTTGCCCAAGCTTTAAAGGGTGTTGTGGTTGATAATAGCACCTATGATTGGGAAGGAGATAAACCTTTAGAATTACCTTACTCCCAAACGATTATTTATGAACTTCATGTCGGGGGTTTTACCCGCAATCCTAATTCAGGAATTTCTCCTGAAAAACGGGGAACCTATGCTGGATTAATTGAAAAAATACCTTATTTAAAAGATTTAGGAATTACAGCCGTTGAATTATTACCCATTCATCAATTTGATGAACAGGATGCCGTTCCTCCTCGTAATAATTATTGGGGATATAGTACCATTTCATTTTTTGCCCCCCATCGACAATATAGTTCTTGTCGGGATGCCTTTGGCCCCTTAGATGAATTTCGAGATATGGTGAAGGCACTGCATAAAGCTGGAATTGAAGTGATTTTAGATGTGGTTTATAACCATACGGCTGAAGGCAATGAAGACGGGCCGACGTTATCCTTTCGAGGATTGGATAACAGTATGTATTATATTTTAGAAAAAGAGAATCCGGCTTATTATAGTAATTATAGTGGCTGTGGCAATACGATTAAAGCCAATCATGAAATTTCAGGACAATTAATTATTGATAGCCTACGATATTGGGTTTCAGAAATGCACGTCGATGGATTTCGCTTTGATTTAGCTTCGATTTTATCACGAGATAAAGAAGGAAATCCCATTGATGATGCTCCGATTTTATGGATTATTAAATCTGACCCCGTATTAGCCGGAGCTAAATTAATTGTTGAAGCTTGGGATGCAGGGGGATTATATCAAGTTGGGTCTTTAGCAGGCGATCGCTTTGGAGAATGGAATGGGCAATTTAGAGATGATGTCCGCCGTTTTGTTAAAGGAGATGAAGAACAAGTTGAAAAGTTAGCCTATCGGATTATGGGGAGTCCTGATATTTATCCCCATCCTGATCGAGAAGTGCATTGTAGCGTTAATTTTGTCACCTGTCATGATGGCTTTACTTTAAATGATTTAGTGTGTTATAATGAAAAACATAATGAAGCTAATGGCGAAAAAAATAGAGACGGTTCCGACTGTAATTTTAGCTGGAATTGTGGCATTGAAGGGCCAACGGATGACTTATATATTCAAGCGTTACGCCTACAACAAATTAAAAACCTTTGGGTGATCTTATTACTGTCTCAAGGAACCCCAATGTTATTAATGGGGGATGAAGTTTGTCGCACGCAATTTGGGAATAATAACGCCTACTGTCAAGATAATGAATTAGGATGGTTTGATTGGAGCGATGTGGGCAAACATCCTGATGTTTTACGGTTTGTAAAGAGTTTAATTCGCTTTAAAAAAGAACTCCATCTGTTTCAATTAGATGATGTTTTAGAAGTGGATATTGAGAGCGATTTGCCTTATATTATGTGGCATGGAGTTCGCCTGGGAAAACCCGATTTAAACGAAAACTCTCGCAGTATTGCTTGTAGTTTATATCATCCCGAAAAAGGTGAATATCTACATATTATGTTAAATGCCTATTGGGAACCCTTAAAATTTCAAATTCCTCCTCTGTCTAAAAATGAACGTTGGCATCGTCTCGTTGACACCGCTTTAGTCGTTCCCAACGATATTAGTAGTTTAAGCGCGGCTCCTCCCATTTCGGTAAAATACTATCACGTTAGTCCTCGTTCTGCCGTTGTTTTAATGGCTCAATCGTTGAGATGAAGTATCCCATGCTGATCACGTCAAACGTGGGATACTGGTTACCGAAGAAACTAAAGTCCTGGGGGGAAAGGTTCTTGGCAAAGACTGTGAATTTCCTTGATCCGTTCAAATAGCCAAGGGTAATCCTCTCGATACTCTGGGATCAAGGCTAAGGGGCTCAGAAGTGCCGCAGCCGTTATATCAGCGATACTGATTTGATCCCCGACTAAATAAGGCTGATGTTTCCAAACGGCTAAGACTTCAAAGGCTGTTTGTAAGCGGGTTTTAGCTAGTTCAACCGTAGCCGAATTAATCTGATATTGCCAACGGACAACTTGAATGACCAATTGACTCGATAGGGAGGGATCAATAACTTTCCCGTCCCCAGCACGAAATTGATAATAAACAAATCGAGTCGCGGTTCCAATACTTTCATCTAACCAATCTTCTAATAGGGTGGCTTGGGTCTGTTGCTGAAGATCACTGAGAAATAAAGGAGGTTGAGGATAATGGTGTTCTAAATACTTAAAAATTCGAGTAGAATCTGCAATAGCCTGGGGTTGACCCTCTAATTGAGGCAATAAAACGGGAACCGTTGTCAGTCCCGTTAAAGGTTTTAGTTGGAGAGTATGAAGGCCAGGGGTGAGATTTTCCACTTGATAAGAAATCCCTTTGTAGCCCAAGGCTAAACGAGCCTTCCGACAGTAATGAGATGTACTAAACTGCAACAGGAGCATAAAAAAATAAAACTGATCAACGATTAATAGGGGAAACTGCAATTTAACAATATTTTGGGGTTTTTTCGTGATTAGATAGTTACTAAGTCAGTTTAAAAATAAAAGGTTAGAGGGTTCTGGTGGACATCATTCCTACCGAACCTGACCCCTGTTTCCATTGCCCCACACCGAAAGCTGAAGTCAAGGTAGGTAAAATTGTATGGCTGTAGCGTTTAAATCAACTTCTTCCCCTCAACGCAGACCTTCTCGTTCCGTTCATCTTCCTTCCACTCAAAATAAAGTTATTTCCTTTGATCAAGCTCGGAAAAAACGGGTTATAACACCCTTAACGAATTCTGTCCCTCTGGTTGAGCCTCTGTCTCCCCAACCCACGCCAACCGTAGTTAAAGTGCTGCCCAAGCCAAAGCCACAACCCTTATGGTTAAGCTCTATTATTGCCTTACAACGGGCCTCATCGGTGCTCACATCCTTGATTATTGGCTCAACGTTAACGGTTTATGGTTTAACGGTTTATGGCGAATCTAGTTGGACACAAGAATATCCCAGATTAGAACAATTGCGGGCTACCGAACAACAACTCCAAGCTGCTCAAGAAGTCTTAAAAAATGAAATAGCCATCCAAGCTGATCAACCGACAACAGGGCTTGTCGTTCCCCAACCCGGTGATATGATCTACGTTGAACCCGCAGCCCCCCGTCCCGAACTATCTCCCCCAGCTACTCCCCCCTCAGACCTTAAGCCTTCTGCTCACTCATTAACCAACAAACCTGTCTCTTCTACACA
>NZ_JADEWU010000081.1:0-27207 GCF_015207485.1 Planktothrix mougeotii LEGE 06226 | reverse complement strand
CCCGGGAAACTCCCCCTTCTCCGGTTCCTGAACCTACATCATCGGGGTAGTCCCCGATGATGTAGGTTCAGGAACCGGAGAAGGGGGAGTTTCCCGGGTTGAGGAAGAACTGCGACGGGAAGACTCAGGTTTACGACTTCCCTGTAACGATGTTGAGGCAGAACCCGCTTCAACGGAAGTCCGAATACTCGGTGGAGGAGGGGCGGACAACAGGGGGGAAACGGATTCGTTAACCTGAACTCCTGACACTTCCGAATTCACGCGGGTTCCCGTTGTCAGGGGAGACTCTAGGGGCGTGTTGGTCAGTTGAATATTCGTGGGGGTTGGACTGGATTTTGACGTTGTACCAGCACGGCGAGGCTGAACCACAACCCACTCATTGGAAGGGTTGCCCGTTTCATTCGGTAGGGCTTCCAGGTAAGCTTGGACATGGGGATCAGCAAAATAATCTTTTAAAGAAACCGACTTATCCAGCAAATCCCGAAAATGCGGAAATACCTCATCTTGTAACCAACTTTCCGCGTAGAGACATAATCCCGGTAATAAATCAGGGGAATTCTGGGAATTTTCTCGGATAAAGGCAATGGGTTCCCGTTCCTGACTTAATTCCAAAGAACGACTGGCTTCTTCCGTTTGCCCTAACAATAAAGCACAAACGGCTTTTTCTAAATGTACATCTTGCCGCCGTCCTAACTGCATCAGCATTAATTTAGCTTTGCGAATCAACGCCGGTTGAGCTTCGGCAAAGCCTTGGGCAATTAAGGCATAAACCGCTAAATAGGTGGCAACGGCAGAGGGGCGACGAGCTTCGGCTTCAAACAACCCTTGTTGTTCAGTGGTGGTCATGTAGCGACGGAGTTGCTGCACAAACCGTAGAAAGTCTTCGACCCCTAACCCAGATTGATCCTCCCCTTGACCGTCAATGCCGCCCCGTTCATGGAGCATTTCTCGCAGGAGTTGCAATCCTTTGCGACGTTCTGCGGCTTTTTCTAAGGGAAGTTGGAGTAATTCTAAAATCCGGTAAGGACGGAGTTTGTAGAGATCCGTTTGCATTTCACCTCTCAAACTGGCAAACAAGCTTTCTCGTAATAATAGATTTTGTCCAGCCTCTAAGGAAGAAGCGGCGTTTTCATATTGTCCTTGTTGCCATTGCTCCCGACCCAATTCTAAATAGGCTGAGGTAACGGTCAATATAATATCAGGAACAATCAGAGCCGGATCACCAAAACGACCATCTTTGAGGCCAATACTGCCATTACTAAGATAGGGGTGACATAATTTCACCACTAATTCATATTCCCCCAATTCATGGAGTAATAATAATGCCCCCACAAATTGTTTATCCTCGATCTCAATACTGGGTGTGTGAGAGTCGATGACGGGTTCTAAAGCAGTGGCTTCGTGGGTGACACGTTTGCCAAAAGCCGGAGTTTTAACTTCTGATTCGGGTTCGTAGGTTTTGGCTAAAAACCCCATATCATAAGCTTGACGTTGATCGGCATCCGATAGAACTGCATACGCCTCATCAATCAATTGCTTGCGTGCGGTGATCGCCTGATCAGAATACTCCCGTCTAGGAAGTTGCAAAGTGCGATCACGGTGCGCTTGCTTAAGTTGCTCAGGAGTTGCTTGAATCGGTAAGCCTAATATTCGGTAATAATCGAGTGGAATACGCACGGGCCACTTCCCCAACGGTGAGAAACTGATGTAGCTATATTAGCAGGGAATGGGTCTAGGGCAAGAACAGGGGGGTGAGATGGGGGTTGGAATAATGATTATGGGGTCGGTACATCTTCCCAGAAGGGTTGTTCATTTCCGAGACGAGTGGTATTTGTGGCACTGTAAATATTGCCTTGTAATTCTTGATAGTAATCATCCTCTAGGAACTCAACATTAATTCCAGCCACTTCAACCCGGCGTTTAAAATCTTCTTGGGTATAGTCTCGCCCATCAATTAACGGCCCTTTGGGATTAGAAACTAATAATTCTCCATTGACATAAACACAATTAATTAAATTTGGCCACCAAGCATACCCACTATAACTAAAGATTGCCGGAATTTCAATAATTTGATCAGTTCTCAGATTAAATTCTTTTTTAAGTTGATTAATCAGAGGATCAATTTTTTGCTTTTGTAAATTTTGATTATGTTGCATCAATAATTGATTATTTAAAGCAGCCCGGACGGTGGTTTGCGTGCTTAATTCTCGATTAATTGCGGCTCCTTCATAACCTTGTTTTTCCAGTTCTTTAAGGAGTTTAATTCCTTCCCCAGGACTGGCAATTAACATTAAGGGTTCACCGGATGGACTGGGAATAAAATTAATAATTTCATCGACATGACGCACCATTAACCAAGAGGTATCAATGGCAACGGGATCACCTTGAATCTTTTGGGCTTTTAAAAACTCCAGAACTTCGGGATTTAAACTGACATTATCGGCTGTACCGTAATAAATTCTGCCTAATGGATATTCTGGTAAAGCGGGAGTTACAGCTAAATTATTATACCAATCTGCCCACTGATTAAATACATCTAATTGGCGGGGTTTACCGACTTCAAACCAACCGAAATTTTGATTCATTAAAGATTGAGCATAATCATCACTTTCTGTGCTCCGGTTTCCTTTTAAAACAACAGGATATTCCTCTAAACCTTCCCCATTGGGAAATTGAACATAACCGATTTCTTGGGTTCCTTGCATCCATAAGGTTGCTCCTGGTGTCACTTTAACATTAGCTCCGGTTTTTTCAACGATTGTTTTGACCTCTTGAACAATGGTTTGATTATCCCCGCGATCGCTAATATGAACTTCAGAAACGGGTGCAGTATTGGGAGACATAATCCAAGGAGCTACTCCCATTGAAATCGTATCAGTTGCGATGATAATTCCCTGTTTACGGGCGGTGGCTTTTAAATTAATTAAACCTGACCAATTTTGATTCGCAAATTGTTTCGCTTCTACCCCTAAAATAATATCTGAACTAAATTCTAAAGGCGTTGTACCCGATAAATCAACAAGTTTCCATCCGCTTGAGGTTTTTTGGAATAAATTAATATAAGGTCTAGCTGTTTCATCAACACTCATCAATAATTCTGAACCGTTATAATCTTGAGAGACTTTAAAATGAACGACTGCTAAATCCTTTTCATCTTCATCCCCATTCACCCCTTTTTCTCGCCAGTCGGGTAAGCCACTCCGATCATCATCATCATTATTAAATAAGACTAACGGCCCAACGGATAAAGACCATTGTTCTGGGCGTTGTTCATCCGCTTCATTCACAACACCATCTCGGTTTGTATCTCCATAGAGTTTAAACCCTGGAAATTGAGGATTAGCGGTGGAAATGGGGGAAATGGTTTGTGGTTTTTCGGGTTGTTCTTTTTGAGATTGTTGCGTTAAAGCGCGTTGATAAGTTGCGATCGCTAAATACCCTTGATATTCTACAATTTTATCAATAGCTTTAGCACTTAAAAAAGATTCTCTAGGAATTTTTCTTAACGTATCAATAGCTTGAACCCATAATTGTTGTGCTGTTTCCCAATCTTTAACGGTATGGGTTTCGGGTTGTTTACCAAAGGTTGCCGCTTCCGTAGCTATTTTAATCGCTTGATTCCAAGTTTCTAGGGTTGTTTCTTCAAATTTAATTTGGGTTTCAACTTGACGGTTTGCTTTAACTAAGGTTTCATATTGTTTGAGTTGCAGTTGATATTCCCAAGCTTCTAAATTACTATTAATATCGGGAGGATTAGAGACTTTCTTTAATTCGGCTTGAATGCGATCGCGCAGTTGATATAATTCAGCTAAGGATTTCGGTGTAATTTCGATGGTTTCAAAATTAGGATTTTTGCGAGTATCGGTTTCAAACCCTGGCAGTTGCAGTCCTGAATCGTTAATGTGATACTCTAAATCCAAATCCGTTGGTGCGGACTGAGCGTAAGTTGGAGGGGCGGGAACTAAAATAATTCCAACGACTACACCGAAAGCATTAATTAAAGCAACAGCAATGTAGCGCATCCAGTTCATGATCCATCCTCAGCTATCCTGATTGATTGTACCTGAAATTTGCCTCACTGTTGATAGGGGTGAGAAAAAATTTTAACAACTTCTCTGAGGATGCAACACTAAAGTTAGTCCGGGGGCTATTCTACAAGTTTAGAAGAAATTGGTTGTTTTAGCCAATTCCTAACAAATCATCACTAATATTCACAATATTAATACTATTTTTAACACTATTAATATCGGTGGTATTAGCGACAACACCGAAAATATTCCCCGTTGTTGTTTGACGAATAATAATTCCTTGGGAGGCTCCAGTGGCGAGTTGGAAATTGGCAGTTTGATCAAAGGTTTCTAAGGTAAGTTGTTCAGAAGTTAAGCTGGCAACAATCACAATTTTATCGCCTTCTGTAGCATTAAAATCGGTAATTAAATCGGCTTCAGTAGGGTTTAGAGGAACTTCTGCGGGGTTTGCACCTAAAATAAATAGATCGGCATCCGTACCCCCGGTTAAAATATCAAAGTCTAAATCTCCAATTAAAATATCCCGTCCCCCACCTCCATCTAAATTATCTTTTCCTTTCCCTCCTCTTAATAAATCTTCTCCCTCCCCTCCCATTAAGAAATCATCCTCACGATTTCCATTAATAATATCATTTCCACTATCCCCGTTTAGGGTATCATTTCCTTGACCACCTCGCAATAAATCAATGCCTTCTGCACCGAATAATTGATCATTTCCCGTATTTCCATTCATGACATCGGTTTGATGAGAACCAACTAAACTATCATCTCCGGCTAAGGCTAATATTCCGCCTGGATTATTGATTGTCCATTCTGGTAAAATCAAGCCACTGGGTTGTTGGGGAAAATTAAAAGTATTAGGCGGTGCTAGAACATCAATATCATCTGTTAATATAAATAATTGCGAGGATTGTCCTGATAATTGGGTGAGGGTTTTATAACTGCTTAAAAGATTAATATCGCTGAGAATTTGACTAGGTTTAACTTCCAAAGTTGGGGCTGTATTCAGAGTAATTTGAGGGTTTTGTTCTAATAATTTCTGAACCCAAGGTTCTGCAATGGGCAGAATAGTGTTAAATAAAGGTTCATATTGGGGAAAAAAGGTGAAAATTAGGGGTTCAGCAACGGGCCAAATTACATTACTGACAAAATTAATAATTTTTTTAAACATATCCAGAACATCCGAAGTGCGACTGATAAATCGGTTAGTTATCTTAATTTTGCACTTTTATTTCCTAGAATTCAGGATAAATTTTTAAGAAGAATTGAAAGCCAATCAAAAAATAGAGATACATGAATTTGTATCTCTTAAATCAGACTGATTAATGTTGGCGATTCTATTCTGAAAAATCGGTTTCTGAATGTTCCCCTTGATTAAACCAGAGTAACCGAATTCCTAACACTCCAAACCCAATAGCAGCAGCAATTTTAACAAGATGGGTCGGTAAAACTTCTGCAACCCCTTGTCCCACCATCACCCCTAAAAAACTTGCTAATAATAGGGCTGCGGCTGTACCCAAAAAGATCGGACGGGGGGATTTGGTACTTCCACTTAAAGCGATCGCCGCTACTTGACTTTTATCCCCTAATTCTGATAGAAAAACCGTAATAAAACTCAATCCTAATAATTGAAAATCCATAGATTTATTTTAATTTTATGAGTTTAAAACTTCCCAAATTAATAAGGCAGAAATCACTAATAAACTGCTTCCGGCTAACCGTTCCAAGGTTCGGGGAGAGATGCGTGTCGCTAACCATTGACCCAGTAAAACCCCTAATAAACTGGTTAATACTAAGGCACTTCCTGCACCTGCAAAAACAATCCAAGGGGCGTGAGATTCTGCCGTCATTAATAAAGTCGTGAGTTGGGTTTTATCTCCAATTTCCGCTAAAAAAATAGTAATAAAAGTGGAAACAAAAATTTTCCAAGTCTTGGGACTGACTAAATTTTGAAATAGATTAGCCTTTTTGGCAGAACTAGCGGATGCAGTTAGTCGGTCTTCCTGAACGTTAACAAGGATCGGGGATGAACTCATAGGTTGAGGGTCGGGATATTGAGCAAGACTATATCATAATCTTTTCATATTTTCCCCAATCCTGCAATAGACGAACCAGGAACACTGTTCGGGTTACCCCTCAACCGCCTGATTAAAACGTTCCATTTCCGGGGAAGAATCTCCATACACCCCTTCAATTTGTTGTTGACAACAATCAATGGCAAAATCGTTTAACTCTTCCGGTTCGATACCATATAACTCTTGAAAAACATCCGGTTGTACCCGACAAAATCGAGGGCGTTGATCATAGATTTTGCATTCTCTGGCTTCCGCATCAAAATGAATACACCATCCATCTTCCCCGACTAAACTTAAATACAGTTGTAAGTCCTCTGGGGTTAAATAGTCCTCTAACTCAGGGCGTTCACTCGGGTCGAGATGACAGCACGCCCCACATTGTTTTACACAAAGCCAATTTGTCATTATTCCGGTTGTGATTCAGAAGGAGAATTAGAGTCCGTTGGTTTTTGGGCTGCGGCTTTTAAATCTGGGTTGGGAGGATGGGGACGAACTAAAGCCGCAGGGGTGGTTTCCTCAGATTCAGTTGCTTCGGCGGACGTTTCAGGTTCTGACTCTATAATAATTTCCTCAACGGTTTCTGAGTCTGGGACATCGACAACCACAGATTCCTGGGTGTCTTCAATAATAAGATTGACCTGTTCTGCGGTAATCTCAACCACAACTTCCACCTGGGGTGCAGCAATTTGTTCAAAGGGTGAAAGAGTCGGTTTCTCAACGGTTTCCGTCGCTTTTGGTTCTGTTGGGGGTTCGGTTTCAATTCCAACAACTTCTGCAACATTAGGGGTTGAAGAAACCGTTGTTTCTATATCTTCAAATTCTGCAAATTCTGCTGCTACAGAATCGTCCTGATTCGATGGCGTTGATTCCACAACCGTTGAAGTTGAAGCAACAGAATCTGCTTTAGAAGATTTAGCCGTAGTTGTCGGTTTCGGGGTTTTAGTTTTGGGTTTTTTATTGAATAATCCTGTTAAGTTCCCAACCCAACCCGATACCATTCCAGCAAGTTCTGGGATGGATTTCTGGGGTTTAGCAACGGTTTTTGATGGCGTTTTTCCTGAAGAAATCGGGGTTTTTTCTTTTGCTTTCTGAGGTGTTTCTACCGGGGAGGGAGTGGGTTCAACACTAGGGGTTACTGGAATTTCCTCAACAAAAACTTCGGGTTCGGGAGTGACAGAAGAGATCGGGGGTTCCTCTACAACCATATCATCCTGAACTGCTGCGACATCAGGAGCCGTTGCCATGATTTCCGGTTCGGGTTTGGGTTCCCCTAGGGTTTCTACAGGGGGTTCAGGAGTAACAGGATTAATTGTAGAGACAGATTGAGGAGGAGTAGCAATATTGACCGGGGGTGTAGATTGAGGTGAAATCACCGGAGGTTGAGGACGTAAAAAGCTGTTAAACCGTTCTTTAACGTCCGCCGGAATCGGGGTTTGTTGGGTCACAGGGGTTCCGGCTCGGCGTAGCACCAGCGCTTCCCATCCAAACCAAACTAATAATGATACACTCGCCACTTGGCCTAAAAGCACGGCCCCTGTAATTCGTCCAGCACAGGCCCAGAGCACCAGTGCATAAAACAATCCGACTCCACTCCAGACAAAATCACTTTTGCGGTGAACTTCTGGAAAGAAGAAGGCCGCCATATAAAGGGCAAAACTTCCTAAACCCACTGCGATCGCTAGGATATACGCCAGCATTTTTCCCTCCCATTCTATCAAGGAACCTGTTATGGAGTTATTTTACCGTTAACTGTTAACGGTGAACAGAATCTAGGGAAGGGTCTTGGCTGTTGGCAGTTACTGTCACCGTCCATCGTTAGTGAAAACCTGTTGTGATTTGAATCACAAATTTATGTGAATTATATCATGAATACAGATTGTACGGAATCATACAGACAGGATGTGTTGTCTTATTACTATAGATATAGATAGAAAATAGGGTGCGATCAGAAAGTGATTTAGGGGGAGGTAATCATGTTAGAAAAATTATTGTTAGCCGCTTTTGTTACATTGGCTCTTCATTTACAGTTTGGCGTCAACTGGTTAAGCTCTAAACCAGCATCCACAACAGGTGTCGCACTGCAAATCGAGATGGGAAGAATTGTTCTGTCCCAAAAAATTATTAAGTAGAGTCTGTTGGCTGAAACTTTAGCTCCAGATCAAAAGATGCCTCTCTTACTCAATTGAGGTGCCCTAAAAACTAAGCGAATTTGCATGAGTTTTTTCTCATCAACCCTTCATCGCTTGTTCACCTTCAGGGGTTACTATCATCAATAGAGTTCGTGATTGTTGCATCTATCTTTACTATTACTGG
The DNA here is from genome assembly GCF_015207485.1 of Planktothrix mougeotii LEGE 06226. NCBI lineage: Bacteria > Bacillati > Cyanobacteriota > Cyanophyceae > Oscillatoriales > Microcoleaceae > Planktothrix > Planktothrix mougeotii. Next base: position 18,791 of record NZ_JADEWU010000081.1, on the reverse strand, counting down.
AGTTTTAGTTCACCATGTTTTCCTCCGATTGGAAAGCTCATCGGAATCCATCTCCTACTCCAGATAATCCTAAACTCGTTCGATTATCCAGTGATGTTGAATGGATTCAATTAATTGAAAATGCAATATCAGATAATCGTTGTGCTTTATATCTTCAGGATGTTATTTCTTTAGCAGAACCTGATTCTCGACGATATTATGAAGTTTCTGTACGATTATTTGATCCCAATGGTCGCATGATTCCTCCCTCGGTTTTTCTTCCGGTGGCGGAACGATATTATTTACTGCCTGATCTGGATCGGTGGTTGGTTGATAACCTTCTGGAATCCTTAGCTAAAATTGAGGCTGACTTACTCAATAATAGTTCTTTTGCGATTAATTTATCGCGTCATAGTATTAATAAGATTGATTTTGTTAGTAGAATTCATCAACAATTAAATCAATTAGATATTTCTCCTGAAGTCATCTGCTTTGAAATCAATGAAACAGTCGCTTTATCTAATTTAGAAATTGCTTCTGATTTAATTACCTATCTTCAAAGTTTAGGATATTACTTTACTTTGGATGATTTTGGTCGAGGATTATCTTCTTTATCCTATCTCAAGCATCTCCCTGTAGATTATATCAAAATTCCGGGTATTTTTATTCGGAATATGCTGAATGATTTAACAGATAGAAGCATTGTGGAAATGATCCATTATTTAGCCCAAAAAATGGGATTAAAAACCATTGCTGAAGATGTAGAAACTGAAGCGATTTTTCAAAGCGTTAAAGCTCTGGGGATTAACTACGCTCAAGGATACTATCTCAGCCGCCCTCAACCTTTTAATCAGGTTTTACGCCCAGAGTAAAGCATAGAAAATCATTCTGATGTGTCTTAGAGTTCTAGCTTCTTGAAACCCCTCGTAATGTTAACCCATCATCTTTGATTCTCTATTCTACGCTTCACTCGGAATTGAGATTAATCTTGATATAACTGATAAAGTTTAGTAACTTCCTGTTTAAATCGTTGGCGCACCGCATCCGGCGCCACAATTTCACAATCTGGGCCATATCGAAACACCTCTCGAATTAACCAGAAGGGATTTACAACCCGTCGCACCACTTGGCGGATCTCTCCCAAAAACTCGTTTTCAATATCTTCGGGTTTTGGTTCATAAGCATTGGCTAACCACCCCTTAAAGTGTAAGTATACTTTTATAGAATCCAGAGATCCTCGCCATTCTCCCTCAATCGGTAATGTTCCGTTAATTCGGTCTAATCTCAGACATCGGTTATGACGCAGTTCTGGCCCGTCTTTGCTATCTTCGGTTTCCTCACACCAAACTTGTAAGTAGAATCGCTTTTCATACAGACGCACTTCTGCATAACGGACAGTAAACTCTAACTCCTGAGCTTGGGAGTTTTTATAGGACAAGCGGAAAGGCTGTTGATTCCTAATATATTCATCAACCTGATTCCGCGCACTTTGCAAAGGTTGATTCATCTGTTGTAGCAGTGCTTGACGCAGAGGGGCTTCTAAGTTTTCCTGATCCAGTAAAAGTGTAATTATAGTTTCCGCATCTTCCACTTGACCCGCATCTAATAAGGCTTTACTGGCTTGTCGTAACGCTCTGATTTGTTTGGCATTCAGGGTTAATCGGTTGCGGCTGACTTCTACTTCATTTTGAGCGATCGCAGCCACTAACCCGGATGCACTGGGATTATCGCCCCATTTAATATCCAAGCGTTGGGCGATGTCTTCGAGCTTTTCTTTCGTTCCAGGGGGGACGGACAGGGTTAGGGTTTCTTTTTTTCTAGCCATTTTCAAAAATAATTACAATTACCACTTGCACTTTATGGATGGGTGTGTAATATTAATAAGTGTCAGTGATATTTATTGTAAAGCAGGAAAGTTCCATTATGGATACTTACTCTATCATACTCAAGCCTGTTTATTCCTGTCCCGCCTCAGAACCGTTGCAGGGGGTGACATTGCCGCCCGGTTGGACATTAGCATGGCATCAGGCGGAAACCTTCAAGGCGTTGAGTGATCCGAATATTGATGTGGTTTTCAATACAGCCATGACGGGGGATGGTAAGAGTTTAGCTGCTTATCTAAAAGCGATGACGGGACGTAATTACACCTTGGCGATGTACCCGACTAACGAACTCGCACGGGATCAAGAACGACAAGTCCAGAACTACAAAACTCAATTTCAGCCCGACTATGATCCTCAAATTTACCGTTTAAATGGTTCTATTTTAGATGATTTTATTGAAACCAATCAGTTACCATCTCGACAGCAAGCTTTAATTAATCGCACCAATAACTCAGAAATTCTCCTAACAAACCCTGACATTTTTCACTATATCCATGATTTTCGTTATCTCCGTCGAAATAAAGATAAAAAAGGAGACAACGCTGATAAGCTATTTCGACGAATTGATGAAAACTATAAGTTCTTTATTTTTGATGAATTTCATGTTTTTTCATCTCCTCAAATTGCTAGTGTTATGAATGCGCTGCTGTTGATTAAACATACCTCAGTTAATAAAAAATTTCTGTTTCTTTCGGCTACTCCTAGCGAAATATTACAAAATTTTCTATTCAAATCTGGTTTGAAATACCGTATTATTGATCCAGTCGCTCAAGGCGCTTATCAATTTGATCCTAACGTAGCGACAACCGGATGGCGACCCATTAGCCAAGGCATTAACCTAACATTTCCTAATCAGTTAGAGCCTAATTTTCGTTCCGGTTATGAGTGGTTAGTTGAAAATGCTGAAACTACCATCTTAAAATTTTTCCTAGACTATCCTGGCAGTAAAGGAGCAATTATTCTTAATTCTATTGCTTCTGTTTATAAACTGTTACCCAAACTCAGAGCATTGTTTGAACCTCATGGTTTAAAAGTGATTCCTAATACGAGTTTGACAGGGGAAACAGAAAAAGCCAAATCAATCGCAGAAGCGGATTTAGTGATTGGAACCTCTACTATTGATATTGGCGTTGATTTTAATATTAATTTTCTCATCTTTGAAGCGTCTGATGCCGGGAATTTTATTCAACGCTTTGGGCGCTTAGGAAGACATCCTAATTTTCCCATTTACCAAGCCTATGCTCTAATCCCTAATTTTTTAGTAGCGCGGTTATTCAGTGAAAAATCACCCTTAAAAGCAAATGAATATTATGATCGAATAACCTTTACTCAAACAATTCGTTCTCCTAATTGTTGGTCTTTTATTGAGCAATTTAAAAATTATCCGAAACGGTGGGGTGGAATTCAATCTGCTTGTGTGCATATTGAATTAGGCAGAATGAAAAACGAATACCCAGAAGCATCCAATGATTTTAAACGAGATATTGAAAGTGCATTTGGGATGAGTTTAGGTCATAAATATGGTCAAATTCAACACTGCTTAAATGAAAAGAAAAACAAAATTATTCAAGAAGCACGGAGTTTTCGAGGAAGTAGCCAGCTAGACTGTGCGATTTATGATTTAACTAACCCAGAGGAACCGGAAAAAGAACGATTCAAAACCTATCATCTTCCTGGCATTCTCAGCAATTTTATTATAGAATGGATGGAAGAAAAAGACTTTATGAAAAAAGTAGAAATTGCGGGTTTACCTAAAAAACGGTTTGAAAATGCTTTGTGTTATCTCAAGTTAATTGATTACCGAGAAGTTAGGGAGAATTGGCACTTCTACTATTCAGGAGAGGATTTTGATGAAATTAAGAAATCAGGAAAAGTCCAAGTTCTCAAGGGTTTAGAAATTACGAATAGCATTAATGCCATTAGTCGGGCATTATATCGGCGAGGAGTGGTGTGTTTTATTTCAGATCGCGATCGCAGTTATTTACAAGCTAAATTAGGCTTACCGATGCAATTTCAGGCTTATGGTATAGACAATAAGTTAGATGAGAAACCTCGCTATACCATTGCTTTTGGACAGTCAGCCTTAATGTTAGAAACCTTAATTTGGTGTTGGAAGCCGAAGGAGGATGAAGGATGGATTTGTTGAGATCGAGTAGGAGAAAGGGTTTTGCCCGACATCAGAAGGCAATAAAGTTTCAATACCTGAAAGGCATTAGTTGCAGTGTTGCACTGCTCTGCTTCCCTTTCTCCTCGTCCCCATCATACCCCATAATTTTCACTTTGCCTGCATTAGCCGCAACGAGGAAGATTATAATAAGGCTATAAAGACGTTGACAAAATTAAAAAGGACTGCCAAGATGGTAGAAACGTTTACCAGCAACTTTCCTATGCTTATCCAGCTTAACGATAGTGATTTGTTACAGATGCCACTCAGCTTGCGTGCCAATCTCCTGAACTGGGTGCAGACGAGACAGATGAAGCCAAACCGACAAGCTCAATCTTCTCAAGCCCAGCCATCTCAGATTGAGGCTTATCAGCTACCGATTGATTTTGAGAATCTTGGACAGGCACAACAGGAAAAGAAATCAAGCCAAGTCTCTATCAAACTTGTTAAGCCATCTCACGATAACTTAAATCCTTCGACTCCTAACCAGCAGCAGATTGATCAGGTTCATGTCCGTCTTTCTCAACTTTTTGATGCGGGGATATTTACGCAAGCAACCTTACTCCGAGTCAAGTTGAAAAAGGAACACGTTAAGAAATGTGGTTATAGCTATATCACCACAGGATTGAAAATCTCCTCTAAAGGTACTGTCCTTTACAAAGGAGAGGAGTTCGACAAGCCAAGCCCGTTAGCACAAAAAATTAATGGTAGTCCTGTTAATGGTTGGGAATATGTCGAAGCGAAAAAGAATGGTCAATGGGTTTGTTTAAATGAATTACGGAAAACTTGGAGAAAAGCTAATGATTAAAACCTGTCCAAACACTCGGAATTTGAGTTATTTTAGCTCAACTTTAGCAAATTCTATATTCAGGAGGAGGGAATGCCAGCCAGAGATGCGACTCACAAAATTGTCAAACAAGCTCTGATTAAAGATGGCTGGGAAATTACGGATGATCCTTATGTTATTTCTTACGGTGAACGATTTTTATTTGTTGATTTAGCTGCCAGAGAATCCGAACCGTTAGAATCCTTAGAAGGACGATTGATTAGTGCCAAAAAAGATAATTCTAAGATTGCGATTGAAATTAAAGAGTTTAGAGGTCAATCATCAATTGCTGATTTACAACAAGCCATCGGACAGTATATCCTTTATCGAATTTTACTGTCTCAAGTTGATCCAAAACGGGTACTGTATTTAGCTGTTGCTGATATCACTTATAACAATATTTTTAGTGAACCCGTTGGTGAACTAGCTATTGCTGAAATACCTTTAAACTTATTAGTTGTAGACATCAAACAAGGAGAAGTGAAACAATGGATACCTCAGCGACCTACCGAAATATCATCAAACAAATTCTCTTAAAATATGCTCAACTTCGTCCCTCTCACGGAGAGATTCGATTAGATGTTGTGTTTGATGAAACACGCGATCGCTATGCTCTGATGCAAGTGGGTTGGGATCAAGGGCGAAGAATCAGAGGGAACTTAATTTATATCACGATGCAGAATGAAAAAATTTCTATCGAATACGATGGAATTGAACATGGAATCACTCAAGAATTAATTCAATCTGGAATTCCTGAACAGCAAATTATTTTAGCCTTTTTACCTGAAGCTTTACCCGCTTTAACTTAATTCTAATTAGGATATTTTAACCATGAATGAAGATGAACTTCCGCTAGATTTTAACCTTGACCAAATAGAAGAAGAAGAAACCCCGTCTCAACCTGAACTGTTAACCATTCGCTTATTTAGAGAAGCCATTAAAGGAACTCAGGGAAATGAAGGCGATCGCTTATTAGAAACCTTTGCTGATTATATTTTACCGAAATTGATGACTCAATTAGTGGGAGCAACCGCAAAAGGAGGACAATTTACAGAAGATTGTCGCGCAGCAAAGAAAAATGTAGCACGGAGTAAAGAAGATCAATCTTTTATTTCCCACCTTCTCAACGGTTTATTTCCGACTTACCGGGTTTTAAAACTTCTCAAAACTTTAGAAACTAATCCAGTAAAACGGTTTTGTAGTGAGTTAGAAGCGAGTATTTTTATAGCGTCTTATATTCTCCATGATTTTGATAAGTTTCCTGATTATCCGATTTGGCTAACTAACAATGATCCTGAGCAAAAATTTCAAGGGAGAAATTGGAGGGTACAAACTGCTAAAAAATCAGATGCACCTAATTTAGGGCGAGAATATATTGCTCAGAAAATTAAAGTGTTGGGCTTAGATATTCTTCTGGGGAATAACTGGGAATTCTATATTGATGATTTAGTTTGGCTTAGTAATAATGCTGGAGTTAAATATGATGCAGATTTAGGCTTGGAAAGTCGAGGTTTGTCTCCTAAGCTAGATGGAAGAGTCAGGGGAATTTTATCAAATTTGGTTAGACTTTCTGATTTATTTGCTTCTGTTATTAAGCATCCTTTTCATAGCCAAGAAGATAGTTTAGCCGAAATTTTAAAAGATTTAAGCAATAACCAACTGAAGTTTAGTTATCACGCTTTATCAGACAACCGAGGGGTTTTAACCAATATTATTAATAATGCCTTGATGGATCTTCATCCTGAAGACTTTTATACTCCTTTGTTGTATCTTCCTGATGGTGTGGTTTATTTAGCTAAAGTTGATGCTCCTGAGCTTAAACTTGAAAGGATGGCAGAGCAAGTTATTGATAAAATTAAACAACTTTGCGCGAATCAACTCAAAGATCGACAAACGGGTTTTGGTCGAGATGGAAAAGGGCTAAAATTTGCAGATTACTACTGGCTTTTTTTTGAAATTAATGGTTTAATGGAAGTAGCTATGGAGGCGGCTTGTCGAATTATCCCCTCAACAAAATCTTCCTCTGGTAAAAAACGCAGTGAAAGTTTAAGCAGTTTTCAAAAAAATGGTGAACTTCCTGCTCATTTAAACGTCAATTTTGGGGATGATTACCGCATTGATCGGTTAGCAGAATTTGGGGATGTTATCTGTCGAGGAATTTGGCGAGATTGGTGTGATCGCTTTAATCAATGGCAAAAACAACAACCGAAATCTAACCGTCAAAATTTACCGGATTTAGATTTAACTGAAAAACTGGCTGAATATTTAGAGTTAACGGATGAAATTCCTGCATTAAAAGCAATTCAATCCCTGAAAAAAACAGGCGGTGTCCCTCTTGATTGGTATTATTTGGCTGCTAAACATAACCAAAGAAATCCCACTTTAGATGAAGGACAAATCCGGCAAGTCATGGAAGGAATGGTTAACCATGCTGTTAGCTTAGTACAACCCATTGTTCAAGAATTTACCCTTCCTGATGGTTGGAATGATTTAAGAACCTATGTGAATCGTGTGGTATCTTTTCCCACAGGTGCAATTATTCCGCCTGAAACTCAACCTTTTTTAGTTGAACTCAGTCGATATCAAGCCGCCAAAGTAACAGGAAGAGGACGGGAAAATGTTTGTGCAATGTCCAGTTCATCCTATACTGTGACTGAACAAATGGAGTCTGCAACCCTATTTACTCCTCAAGTTTATAGTAATCGTCAGATTCTCTTTAATGCTCAAGCGGCAAAACGACAAATCTGTGCAATTTGGTCAATTGAAATCATGTTGCGACAGATTTTAATGAACAAAACCAACGCAACAGGAGCGGATTTTGAGGGAGGTAAATATCGTTACTTATACCTTTATCCTGCCTATTTCTTTACCCCAGAAACCAATAATTTTCTCCAAAAAGCTTATAGTTTTATCCGTCGAACTCGCTTTGATGCTGATATTCGTAAACATTTAATTACAGAACAACAGCAAGCGCAGTTTAATTTGGAAAACTATCAACAAGTTGATTCTCTTTTAATTCAAGAAGAATCTAACAAAGACCAAACGTTTAAACTCAGTTATCCACCCAAACAACCGTTAACATTCTTCTTTATGGCACTTCCGCCAGGACGGGATGCTACGGATACAGAATCGTGGGTAATGCCTGCTTGGTTAGGGTTTGTATTGCCTTTAGTTTTGGATGTGAAAGTTGTGGTTTCAGAATCCCCTGTCCCTCCTTTTATTAGTGGTGCTGATTTTGAACGAACAACTATTTTAGATGGAGAACATCAAGCGATTACTTCTTTAGTTAAACAACAAAAAGATGGAACTCGTTTAGATAATATTCTCCCCCATTCAAAACCTGCTTTTTCGCCCTTGAATGCGTTAAGTGCTGCTTATTGTATTCATTTAGAAGTTAATCGTAAAAAGGATGGTGATCCAGATTGGGGTAAATTAGCCGCGTTAGCAAGGGATTTAGAAACCAGTCCTTTGTATGTTTTCCATTACCTGACTAAATTAGTCAGAAAGTTGGAATGGGATAGCGCACCCATCGCCAAAATTAAACTTTACCAACAGTTTTACTATTGTTTTGATCCAGAAGGAAAAGCCATGAATCAACTTCGAGAATTAACCAGACTTTATCGCCGCTTTTATCGTGCCAAAAGCCAATATGCTAAACCTAATGCGGTGCTTAAACCCATTGATGAAGCAGCCGATGTCATTCTAAAAATTGACAAAGCTTTAGCGAATACTTCGGACTCTTTAACGGATGTAGTTGCTGCACGTATCTCTAAATTAATGACCAATGTAAGACGAAGAACAGCCGAAGGAAAACCCACCTTAACCTTTACTGATGGTAAATGGAAACCCGCTTTAAATTCAGAAGAAGAACGTAAAGCCATTTATGATTTTGCTCAATTTTTTGTTCAGGAAATTTTTGAGGGGACGTTCAAAGGCGATCGCGGTCGTTTAGCCGGAACGCAACTCAATTTAATTCGTGATACTTGCGATTATCTTTATCGCTTAGAAGAAGATCACGAACGTCAGACTACTAAACAACCCCAACCTGAAGACATTCCTGAACTGGAAGAAGCTTTATAACCTTTAATTCCAGTTAACCTCGACTTCAACCAACTATTCATTTAAGGAAACAACCATGCAATTTATTACCACTGTAGATGCTAAATATTTTCACACTGAAATTCCTGCAAAACCGATGGGTAAATATGTTCACTTTATCACCATTCGGGTCACGGAATCCTATCCTTTATTTCAGACCGATGGAGAACTGAATAAAGCCAGAGTTCGCGCCGGAATTCAAAATAAAGAAACCATCAGCCGTTTAGCAATGTTTAAACGTAAACAATCAACCCCTGAACGCTTAACCGGACGGGAATTATTGCGAAATTATCAAATTGGAGATTGGGAAAAATGTGATTATAATGTTGATTTCAGTAAAACAACCCCTGACTGTGTTCTCTATGGGTTTGCCATTGGGGATGCGGGTTCAGAAAAATCAAAAGTTGTTGTTGATACTGCTTATTCTATTACTTCCTTTGATGATTCTCACCAAAATTTTACCCTAAATGCTCCTTTTGAAAATGGAACTATGAGTCGTCAAGGGGAAGTAACCAGTCGCATTAATAGCCAAGATCATATTTTACCGCAAGTGTTTTTTCCTAGTATTGTCACCCTAAAAGATCCAACAGAAGCCGGATTTTTATATGTGTTTAATAACATTTTGCGAACCCGTCATTATGGTGCACAAACAACTCGTACAGGTCGAGTCAGAAATGAGTTAATTGGTGTGGTTTTTGCGGATGGGGAAATTGTGAGTAACCTGCGTTGGACACAGAAAATCTACGATTTGATGAAAGATAAAGGTCAAATTGAAATGGCAGAGCCTTTGAATGAAGATGATGTTTTAGCTGCTGCTCAAGAAGCGATTTCTCTACTTTTGAATGAAGAATATATCCCCCATACTGATTTTATTGCAGCTACTTTAACCCCTCTGCTCACAGAAGTTAAAGCGATCACCAGTGATGAAACACGATTGAAAGCGATGTTAGTTCAAGCGAATACAGAATCAACGGCTTATGCTCAAAAACATATTTTTAAATCAGCAGAAAAAGGTAAAAAAGGCAGCAAAAAAACAGCAACCTCTGTAACGGAGTCCAACTAATGACGATTATCTATCGTTGCATAATAGAACTGCATGATAGCCTTTATTTTGCGACCCGTGAAATTGGGCGACTGTATGAAACCGAACCCATTCTGCATAATTATGCCCTTTGTTATGCGTTGGGTTTAATTGATAACCCTTCCTATCAAACAACCGTTGCTGAGGAAGATTCCTATCGTTATTTCTGTCCTGAACAAGTACCTAAATATGAGCAACATTTAACGCCTCTGAATCAACAGGGTATTTATGTGACTCCAGCTAGAACTGTTAACTATACTGCGGTTCTCAACACTTGGAAATATGCCAATAATAATTACCATGTTGAGATGGAGAAAACCCAAAAGAATATTCCGAGTTTTGGCAGAACAAAGGAAATTGCCCCCGAAAGTCAGTTTGAGTTTTTCATAATTGCTGAAAAACCCTTACAATTGCCAAAATGGATTCGCTTAGGAAAATGGGCAAGTAAGGCAGAATTAACGATGGAAGAATTACCCCAGTCTCAACAACATCGAGAGGAAGAATTTATATTTCCCTATCCTTTGAATCCTCTGGATGTGATGTTTACCCATCAAGTTTTGAGTTATGACACGATTAATATGCCTCCGGTTAGTTTAATTCGTAATGTCAGAATGCGAGGGAAATGTTACACCGTTGAAGGTCTAAAATTGCAAATTCCAGCCCAAATGCAATACCGTTTTAACTAATCCATATCTACCGTAGGGGCGAGGTTTCCTCGCCCAGTGAGTTACGATTTGGGCAGGGTTTGGGCAGAGTTTGGGCGGGAAAACCCCGCCCCTACAAAATCTTGAAAATCAGATAGGGGTTTGTGTTTTAAGCAAGGGTTTGGGCGGGAAAACCCCGCCCCTACAAGGTATTGTTTTGGGTTGTGTTAATTATCAAGGTGGAATTATGCCCCATAGTCTTGTTCTCAATTTGTTGCCGCTTTCTTCTATTCCCTTAAACTATTTAACCGGACGACATATTCATGCGTTATTTCTAACATTAGTCAGTTCTGTTGATCCCGAATTAGGGACTTATTTACATGAACAAAAAACGGATAAGGCGTTTACTTTGAGTCCGTTACAACTCAGTAAAACGATTCATCAGAATGTTCTGCAATGGCAACATAAGAAACCAATTTCAAGCGAAACTCCTTGCTGGTTAAGGATTTCTTTGTTGGATGATAATCTGTTTAGTCATTTGAGTGGTTTATGGTTAAATCTTAATCCTAAACAACCTTGGCATTTAGGGCCTGCTGATTTACAAATTACCAGTATTTTAGGCACACCTCAATCGACTCAACCTTGGGCTAATTTTTCATCCTATAGCCAATTATATGAACAAGCTTCTGAGGAAAATCGTCAAATTGAGTTAATTTTCTGTACCCCGACAGCCTTTCGTCAAAGCAATTTTGATTCGGCTTTACCGACGCGAGATAGTGTGTTTGGATCGTTATTAAGACGTTGGAATCAATATAGCGGGATGGCGTTTGAAGATACCCTAATTGAGCCTATTTTTCCGAGTTTTTTCAATATTAGAACGGAGATTTTAGCGGATTCTCGCAGTAAGTTTATTGGCTGTGTGGGAGTGATGAATTTTAGAATTTTGGGAGATGTAGACCCAATGGTTATTAAACAAATTAATACCTTAGCGGATTTTGCCCTGTATAGCGGTGTGGGACGGAAAACACCGATGGGAATGGGAATGGTCAGGAGAATTGCTAATGCTTGAAAGTTAACTGAATGATCTGTTTTTTGCTAAATAAGGTTAGGTGAATTATGGCAACTATTGATTATATTCCGATTTCGTCTTTGAATCATTTTGCCTATTGTCCCCATCGCTGTTGGCGAATGTTTTGTGCAGGGGAATTTGTTGATAATCAGTATACCATAGAAGGAACAAGTTTGCACGAGCGCGTTCATTCTTTTGGAGAACAAAATCGTGAGGAAATTTGGCAAGTTCGGGCGGTTTGGTTGAAATCTGAACGTTATAAATTAATTGGGAAATCGGATTTAATTGAATCACAGTCAGGAGAATTTTACCCCGTAGAATATAAACGGGGACGGAAAGGGGAATGGGATAATGATGAAATGCAGGTGGTGGCGCAAGCGTTATGTTTAGAAGAAATGACGGGGAAAACAGTAACGAAGGGTTATATTTATTATGCCCAATCTCATCAGCGTCAACCTGTGGAAATTTCCTCAATCTTACGAGAACAGGTGATTAATATTATTGATCGGGTTTTTGATCTTTTACAAACGGGTCATCAACCTTTAGCAACTTATCAAAAACGATGTATGGGTTGCAGTTTGTATGAATCTTGTTTACCGAAAATTGCTGCAAAGGTGAGTCGGTATCAAGAGGTGATGAATTGAGAGTTATTTTGTTGTCTCATTCCCTTTTTTTGTCTTAAAAGGTGATGAGTTGAGACTAATTTTGTTGCATGCGCTTCGCTTACACAACCTACTTTTTGGAGGTTAATACAATGGGAACGGTTTATGTTACGGTTAATGATTCGTTTATTGGCAAAACGGATGAACGGTTAACGGTAAAGGCGGATAAAAAAAATGTTCTGGATGTACCGTTAATTAAGGTAGATGGAATTGTAATTTTAGGACGCTCAACGGTATCTCCGGCGGTGGTTCAGGAACTGTTAGAACGGCATATCCCGTTAACATTTTTAACAGATACAGGGCGTTATTTAGGACGATTAGAACCGGAAATGACCAAAAATATTTTTGTGAGAAAAGCGCAATGGGAAGCAGCCGGAGAGTCGGAAAAAGCCTTACATTTAGTCCGGGGGTTTGTGCGGGGAAAATTGAAAAATTATCGGATGATTTTATTGCGACAAGGACGTAAATATTCTGAACTGGATTTAGAGGCGGCTTTGACTCGGTTGGATAATGCGATCGCTCCTATTTCTTATACCAATAATATTAACTCTTTAAGGGGTTTAGAAGGAGCGGGAAGTGCGGCTTATTTTGGAGTATTTGATCAGTTAATTCGGGGAGATGGTTTTAGTTTTCAATATCGCAACCGTCGCCCTCCCACAGATCCCGTTAATTCTTTACTCAGTTTTGGTTATTCTTTATTGTGTCATGATGTGCAAAGTGCAGTTAATTTAGTGGGGTTTGATCCTTATTTGGGTTATCTTCATGTTCAACATTATGGTCGTCCGAGTTTGGCTTTGGATTTAATGGAGGAGTTTCGACCGTTAATTGTGGATTCGATGGTATTGAGTGCGATTAATTTAAAGCAGTTGACTCCTGATAATTTTACAACAGAACCAATTAGCAATGCGGTTTTATTGTCTCCAGAAGGACGGCGAACGTTTTTGAAATTATATGAAGAGAAAAAGCAATCTAAATTCAAGCATCCGGTTTTAGGTCAACAATGTACTTATCAAGAATCCTTTGAAATTCAAGCTCGTTTGTTGGCGAAATATTTGATGGGTGACATTGAAAAATATCCGCCTTTGGTGTTAAAATAAGTATGTTTGTTGTGGTGTCTTACGATATTTCTGAGGATAAACGTCGCACGAAAATTCATTCGATCTTGAAATCCTATGGTCAATGGATGCAGTACAGTGTTTTTGAGTGTGAGTTGACAAACACTCAATATGCTAAATTGCGATCGCGTCTCAACAAAATTATTAACCCTGAAACGGATAGTATTCGCTTTTATTTCCTTTGTGCTTGTTGTCAGGGTAAGGTTGAACGCATCGGCGGCGAACCTCTACGGGATCATACGATTTTCTTTGCTTAGTTGCGCCTACCTGTAGCTGTTGGGGAAAGAAATGCTAAAATAATCGCTGAAACCGTTATCGGTTCTGGGTTTAAACTGTTTCGCTCATCTTTTGAGGTTGTCGCAATTCTTGTAAGCCTTATCCTGAAAGAGTTTCAGCGTTTTTTTAGTTTTGCCTATTGTCAAGTCGATGGCTGAAATGGTATATTCTGATCAGGTTGTCGGAATCGCACCTTGAAAACTAAATATATCAAGGGTTTCAGAAGCCTGCGGTTATAATAACTATTAATCCCTATCAGGGATTGAAACTCAATTCAAATCCCTCTTTACAAGGGATTGTTAGCCAATTGTTATAATAACTATTAATCCCTATCAGGGATTGAAACAATATACCATAAGTCTTTTGTTTATCACCATACTCCAATAGTTATAATAACTATTAATCCCTATCAGGGATTGAAACACAGCGATATCTTCCGGATCAAAAGGCAATGGATCAGGGTTATAATAACTATTAATCCCTATCAGGGATTGAAACCTTCAATGGATAATTACAATGATAATAAGTGAATGTTATAATAACTATTAATCCCTATCAGGGATTGAAACGATGCTTTCTTCCCTTCTAAGGATTTCCAAAGCGTTATAATAACTATTAATCCCTATCAGGGATTGAAACAACTGGATTTATGAAAGCGGTGGGAATAAACCCAGTTATAATAACTATTAATCCCTATCAGGGATTGAAACTACGATCCCAAATCTTCTCACTGGTGGTTTCTATGGTTATAATAACTATTAATCCCTATCAGGGATTGAAACAAACGGATTTGTTCAAGCCGCTCCTAAAATTTGTTATAATAACTATTAATCCCTATCAGGGATTGAAACAGAAGGCTTTTATGTTGCGTGAATAATGGTGATCAGTATAATAAAGATTATTAATTCTAAAAAATGGACGCAAATGTCTTTGTAGGGGTGAGGCGCGCCTCACCCTTACGAGGAATAGGATTTATTTGTCGGTTTTGGGTTTGTAAGTCGAAGCAACGTAGAGTTCCTTTAACTGTTTTTGGTCTACGCCAGAAGGTGCATTTGTTAATAGACAACCCGCTTGTTGAGTCTTCGGAAATGCGATAACATCTCGAATTGATTCCTCTCCCGATAATAACATCACTAATCGATCTAAACCGTAGGCAATTCCCCCGTGTGGCGGAGTTCCGTATTCAAAAGCTTCTAATAAAAAGCCGAATTTATTGTAAGCTTCCTCCATGGTTAATCCAATGGTTGAAAATACCTTTTCTTGAATCTCTCGTTTATAAATCCGTAGACTACCACCGCCGATTTCATAGCCATTTAAGACCAAATCATAAGCTTGCGCTCTGGCGTGGGGTAAATCATTAATATCATCAAGATGGGGAGAAGTGAAGGGGTGATGTAATGCTTCTAATCGTTTTTCTTCTTCATTCCATTCAAACATCGGGAACTCAACAATCCACAATAAATTAATTTTATTGGGATCAATTAGTTCCAATTCTTTAGCCATAAATTGACGCAGACGGTCTAGGGTTTTATTCACCGTTGCAATATCTCCCGCCCCAAATAACAGTAAATCTCCGGGTTTTGCATTTGTCCGGGTGAGAATTTCCTGTTTTTGTTCGTTGCTTAAATTATCTTTAATTGCGCCAATGGTATCAATTCCATCTTCTCGAACGCGAATAAAGGCTAACCCTTTTGCTCCCGCCTCACAGGCTTCTTTAAAGATATCTCCACCGGGTTTAATTCGCATATTAGAAATCGCTTCATTTCCCCCAGGAATGGGTAAAATTTTAACAATTCCGCCCGAAGCAACAGCCCCAGAAAAGACTTTAAATCCGCAATCTTTGACAATATCGGAAACATCGACTAATTCCAAACCATAGCGCGTATCTGGTTTATCACTTCCATAACGTTCTAGGGCTTCTTTATAGGTTAAACGAGGGAAAGGAAAAGGAATTTCAACCCCTTTAACGGTTTTAAAAATATGAGCAACTAAGGCTTCATTTAACGCCAGAATTCCTTCCTGGGTCATGAAGCTCATTTCCATATCTAATTGGGTAAATTCCGGTTGGCGATCGGCGCGTAAATCTTCATCTCGGAAACATCGAGCGATTTGATAATAGCGATCAAATCCCGATACCATTAATAATTGTTTGAACAGTTGGGGAGATTGGGGTAACGCAAACCATTCCCCCGGATTAACTCGACTAGGAACTAAATAATCCCTAGCTCCTTCAGGCGTTGAACGGGTAAGAATCGGGGTTTCAACTTCAATAAAATGCTCTTGATCTTCTAAGAAACGCCGCATGGCTTTCACCACTTCATGACGCAATTGTAAGTTGCGGGTCATGCGTTCTCGACGTAAATCTAAATAGCGATATTTTAGGCGTAAATCTTCCCGGACGGTTTCGGTTTCTGAGGCGGAAATTTGGAAAGGTAATTGTTTTCCGAGTCCATTGAGAAGTTCGATTTGATTAGCGTAAATTTCAATTTCCCCGGTGGCTAATTTGGGGTTAAGGGACTCTGGGGGGCGTTGGGAGACTCGCCCGGTAATTTTAACAACGTATTCATTCCGCAGACTCTCGGCGGTGTTGTAGGAGTCGGGGGTGCGTTCAGGATCGCTGACAATTTGAACAATACCCGTGCGATCGCGTAAATCTAAAAAGATTACACCACCATGATCGCGGCGTCGATCAACCCATCCGCAGAGGGTAACAGTTTCGCCAATATCGGTAGATCGGAGATTGCCGCAGTAGTGGGTTCGCATGACTCTTAATGAAAGTTAGACTAAGGTTTAAATTAAATCAGGGCAACTTATCAGTATAGATTAAAGACTGTCACCCGTCATCCATTAGTTATCTGTTAAAAGTCAACCGTGAACGATTAACAGTCGTAGGGGTAAGGTGGGACGCAAGCCCCTACCTGTAATCGTCAATACTCTATCTATTCTGGGTTTACGGGTAAACAAACGGTGAATAGGCTACCCTGACTTATTTTCGATTGAACGTGAATCGTGCCTCTGTGGGCTTCGACAATGCGTGAAACTAAATGCAATCCTAAACCACTTCCCGCTCGTTTATTATTTCCTTGGCGGAATCGTTCAAAGATAATCGCCTGATCTTCGGGAGACATCCCAACGCCACTATCTTCCACTTCCAAAATCACTCCATCGGTGGGTTGATCTTGGGTATCGAGGAAAATCTTCTTGCGATCTAAACGAATTTCTATCGCACCCATATCCGTAAATTTAATCGCATTTCCCACTAAATTTGTCACCACCCGTCTGATTTCTAACGGATCACCCATAATAATCGGTGAGTCTGTTAAACAATTGCTAATCGGATTAAATTTAAGGGTTAATTCTTTGTCCTGAGCTAGGGGAGTCAGTTCTTGAATGACCTCTTGAATAATTTTCCCTAAATCAAAAGAGGAAAAGGTTAAGGTTTTGCGACCCGCTTCATACCGATAAACCTCCAGTAAAGTATTTACCATTTGTAATAGGTTTTGATTACTGTTGATCATCGAGGTGATCGCGTCTTCAATGGTCGGTGAGATGTCTCCTAAAGCCCCCTGAAGAACCAAATGTAACATCCGATCTGCCGCGACTAGAGGCGTTCGCAGATCATGGGTGAGACGGGAGACAAAATCCTCCCTTTGGCGGGACATCGCCATCTGTTGATCAATGCTATGTTTAAGTCGAAGCAGCGATCGCACCCGTGCCAAAAGTTCATCAACCTCAACAGGTTTGCGAATAAAGTCATCTGCCCCTGCATCTAAGCCTTCGACCACACTGGAATGATCATGGGCTGTAATTAACAAAATGGGAATAAACGGAAGATGGGGATTAGTCCGAATGCGACGAGTCACCTCATAGCCATCAATTCCCGGCATCATGACATCGAGTAATACTAAATCGGGAGGGTCGGTGTTAATAGAGGCTAATGCTGAACTTCCATCAGACTTACAGACAACTTCGTATCCTTCTTCAGCTAATATTGCCTCGATTAAAAATAAGTTATCCGGGGAATCATCAACGGCCAGAATTCGATCACTAGATTTTAAAGGGGGGGCAATAAAAAGGGACATGATTTTGAAAAACGTGTTTTTTAAGCCAACTCAGTTACAAGATTAATCTTGTCTAGCACATTTGTTATTGATTTTAACAAAAAATCTGTCAATAATAAAGACAATGAGATCATTAAGGGAAAATCAACCATGAGCGAAATTCGTGTTGTTCTTGTAGAAGACCATGATTTGACACGGGTAGGCTTACGAACTGCCCTACAACAAGAAAATAATATTCAGGTTGTTGGGGAGGCGGCGAATGCGAAGAGTGGGTTAGAAATTCTTAAACAGACCCAGCCGGATATTGCCATTATTGATATTGGTTTACCGGATATGGATGGGATTGAATTAACTCAAAAATTTAAACAATATATCTCTAATGGAGGAGTTCGAGAAACAAAGGTTCTAATTTTAACGATGCACGATAATGATGATGCTGTTATGGGAGCCTTTGCTGCGGGTGCAGATTCTTACAGTGTTAAGGATGTTAGCATTGATAAACTCAAGGATGCTATTTACACAACTTTTGAAGGAAATGCTTGGATTGATCCGATCATTGCTCGGACAGTTCTGAAGCAAGCCAAGAAAAAACCACCGGAGGTTGTAGCACCTAGCGATATCAAAACTGTAACTATTAATGCGGTGGAAGCGGAATATCAAGAGTTTCTGCAATCTTGCCCTTTAACTGAACGAGAATTAGAGGTTTTGGAATTAATTGTTGCTGGACGTAGTAACGCTGAAATTGCCGAAAAACTCTATATTACTGTGGGAACGGTTAAGACTCATGTTCGCAGTATTTTGAATAAGCTTTGCGCTGATGATCGCACACAGGCAGCAGTTCGGGCTTTACGTTCAGGGTGGATTGAGTAATGTCTTTTGATTGAGTTTGAGTTAGAATGAAGATTTTTTAACTATATTTTATTGGATTTTTAT
>NZ_JADEWU010000080.1:0-27370 GCF_015207485.1 Planktothrix mougeotii LEGE 06226 | reverse complement strand
GGGAGGGGGTTAATAGTGAATGGTTAAGGGTTTTTGGGGGAAGTGTGAAGATTGAACTCTCTGAATTGGGCGGAAGACGCTACACTGTAGAGTCAGGAAATGCTTAAGAGAGTTGACCCGATGCCTGTTTCTACGCCATTCCAGTCTTTTGCTGAATATAGTTCTAACGCATATCAGGAATTTGATGTGATTGTCATTGGTTCTGGTATTGGAGGACTGGTGACTGCGACCCAATTAGCTGCGAAGGGCGCAAAAGTTCTTGTGTTGGAAAGCTATATCATCCCCGGTGGAAGTTCTGCATATTTTGAACGAGAGGGATATCGATTTGATGTCGGTGCGTCGATGATTTTTGGCTTTGGGGACAAAGGAACTACCAATCTTCTCACTCGTGCGTTACAAGCAGTAAACGTTACCTTAGAGACGATTCCCGATCCGGTTCAAATCCACTATCATCTACCCCATGATCTGACATTGAGAGTTCACCGAGATTATGAGAAATTTTTGCAAGAACTCATTACCCGCTTTCCTCACGAAGAAAAAGGAATTCGTAAATTTTACGATGAATGCTGGAACGTCTTTAACTGTTTGAACTCAATGGAGTTGCTGTCCTTGGAAGAACCTCGTTACTTAATGCGGGTGTTTTTCCAAGAACCTGGATCATGTTTAGGGTTAGTGCAGTATCTTCCCCAAAATGTCGGGGATATTGCGAAACGTTATATTACCGATCCTGAACTTTTAAAATTTATCGATATTGAATGTTACTGCTGGTCAGTGGTTCCGGCGGATTTAACTCCGATGATCAACGCCGGAATGGTATTTTCTGATCGCCATTATGGAGGAATTAATTATCCTAAAGGGGGAGTTGGTCAAATCGCCCTAAAATTAGTCGAAGGGTTAGAAAAATTTGGCGGACAAATTCAATATAAAGCCAGAGTTAAAGAAATTTTATTAGAAAACGGAAAAGCGGTGGGTGTGGAACTGGTTGATGGTACAGTTTATCGGGGAAAACGCATCGTTTCTAATGCGACTCGTTGGGATACCTTCGGTAAGTTAATTCCCCCTGAATTAATTCCTAGAGCCGAACATAAATGGCGAGAACGCTATCAAAAATCTCCGAGTTTCTTGAGTTTACATTTAGGTGTTGAAGCGTCTGTCTTCCCCCCGGAAACGGATTGTCACCATATTATTGTTAAAGATTGGGAGAAAATGGAAGAACCAGAAGGAACAATTTTTGTCTCCATTCCCACTTTATTAGATCCGAGTTTAGCGCCAGAAGGGTATCATATTGTTCATGCGTTTACCCCTAGTTGGATTGATGAGTGGGAAAAATTACCAGAGTCTGAATATGAAGCTAAAAAGGAAGAAGCCGCAGGTAGAATTATTAATCAGTTAGAAACCTTTTTTCCGGGGTTAGATGCGGGGTTAGATTATATGGAAGTGGGAACGGCGCGATCGCATCGTCGTTTCTTGAACCGACAGGATGGAACATACGGCCCCATTCCCGCCTATAAGTTAAAGGGACTCCTAGGAATGCCCTTTAACCGCACGTCAATTCGAGGGTTATATTGTGTCGGTGATAGTACATTCCCCGGCCAAGGATTAAACGCTGTTGCCTTCTCCGGCTTCGCCTGTGCCCATCGGGTAGCCGTTGACCTAAAACTGTAGGGTGCGTAAGCCCCGCGCACGCACCATCCATCAGCCATCCGTCAACCGATTTCGTCAATAATACGTTCTAGGGCTTTAACAGGGTCATCTGAAGCCGTGATCGGACGTCCGATGACAAGATAGTCGGCTCCGGCTTTGAGAGCTTGGGCGGGGGTAAAGGTGCGTTGTTGATCGCCCCGTTCTGACCCAGTGGGACGCACCCCAGGACAGACGAATAGAAACTCATCTCCGCAGGTTTGACGGAGTTGAGAGACTTCTTGGGGGGAACAAACGGCTCCTGCTAACCCGCTTTCTTGAGCTAATAAAGCCATATTTAATGTATATTCTGGTAATTCTAAAGGGACTTTTAAATCAAAGGCTAAATCTCTGGAATTTAAACTGGTTAATAGGGTAATGGCGATTAATTTGGGGACGGGATACCCTGACTGGTTTGCTCCCTCTTCTACCGCTTTTTGGGCTGCTTTTAACGCTGTTTTTCCGGCGGTTGCATGAACGGTAATTAAATCAACGCCATATCGGGATGCAGATCGACAAGCTCCGGCTACAGTATTGGGAATATCATGGAATTTTAAATCGAGAAAAATCCGTTTTTGTTGAGCTTTGAGAAAGGTTAAAATTTCGGGGCCACAACTGACGAATAATTCTAAACCGACTTTCCAAAATGTGACTTGAGGCAGTTTTTCAACCCGTGCGATCGCCTCTTCTTTTGTGGAAACATCCAAGGGAACAATAATTTTATCGACACTCATAATAGTCTCTTATCTTAATTTTCCGGTTTTATTCTATCAAATTGTCGTCAGCTTTTTAGGAGTAGGAGTTAAGAGATTCGATTAAAATTATTATTACAACCTCGGCGCGGATTGCTATAGCTAAGAGAGAGTGTAAGTTATAGATAGGATTCGTTTGGGGTAATTAACACATTGATCAAATTCGAGTTTATCGTAGATGGGCCACCCGTATCACAACAGACTCGTAGACGAGAGCGTCTCAGAGAATGGAAAGCAACAGTACGACAAGAGGCGGAAAAATACTGGTCTTCGGATCAACAAACCGCTACTGGATTTGTTATGCTGCAAATAACCTATTTCTACGATTCTGTGCTAGTGGATGTGGATAATATAGTCAAACCCATTCTAGATTCAATTATCGGGTTAGCCTATGTTGATGATGGTCAAGTAACCGATATTATCGTTAGGAAGAGGAATTTGTCAGGTAACTTTAAGATAGAAAATATGACCTCGACATTGGCAGAAGGCTTTGCTCGTGGGAATCAATTTTTGCATATTGTCGTACTTGATGCTCCTGACCAAGAGGTACTTACATGATTTCAACTTTAACTGCCAAGCAGGAAAGAGAACAATTACTCAAATTAGCCGAGAATTATCGCCAAAAAGGTTATGAGATTTTCCTTCATCCTAACGTTGAAGAATTACCTGATTTCCTTAAAAGTTATCGTCCTGATCTGATAGTCCGTCGGGGTGAAGAAGCAGTCGTTATTGAGGTTAAGTCACGCGCTTCACTCAACTCTTACTCTGATCAATATTTACAAAATTTAGCCCAAGCAGTAGAAAAAAATCCGGGCTGGAGGTTTGAGTTTGTGATGATTAACCCGGAGGATATAACCTATTCCCCGAGAGCAGAAGGTTCGTTGCAAAAAGATGAAATTGAATCACAATTGCAAGTGGTAAAACAACTGACAACGCAACATTTAGAATCAGCGATGTTATATTGCTGGTCTTTAGTTGAGGCAACTTTAAGGTTAATTACAGAAAAAGAAGAGTTGAGTTTACAAAGACTTAATCCACTTTATTTAGTCAAACAACTAGCGACGGAGGGTGTAATTTCCCAATCTGAGTATCGGTTACTCATGGATGCGATCTCATTCCGTAACCCCATTGCTCATGGTTTTAAAACCACACAACTTACGCAAAATTTTGTCTATAAATTAATTGAAATTACGGAGAAACTCTTGAAAGATTTGCAGACAAGTGATGAATTAATTAACTGAATATCGCCTATTACTCCCATTGACGACTATTTTGTTAATAATTAATCATGAATTTCCCGATCTATTTCAAACAGGAATTGATAAAAATTTAACCCAAACGTCCAAATAATGAGAAAATAACAGAACTGGGATCACCCAGATCCCAGTAAAACGCACTTATTCAAGATTTAATAAGGGAAACGCTCAGATGTTCAAACGAATTTTGGCAATGGCTTTAGTCTGTTTTAGCCTTAGCTTAACAGGTTGTATATCCGTTGGTGTCGGATTAAATAGCTTTGTTGATACCGCAGATGGCTATGAATTTGCCTATCCGAATGGATGGACGCAGGTGAGTGTGTCTAACGGCCCCGATACCGTGCTGCACGATATGATTGAACAAAGTGAAAATGTCAGTGTGGTGATTAATCCGATTTCTAATCCGAGTCAAACTTTATCGGATATTGGAAGCCCTACAGAAGTGGGATATACCTTAAGCAAAAAAGCGATCGCTCCTGAAGGTTCTGGACGCACCGCCGAACTGATTAGTGCAGAATCATACACAAAAGGAGCGAATCTTTATTATTGGTTAGAATATGCGGTACAACTCCCTAATGATCAAAAACGTCATGATTTTGCCAGTGTTGCCATTAGTCGGGGTAAACTGTTTACATTAAATGTTTCTACCACTGAAAAACGTTGGCAAAAAGCTCATCAACTTTTAGAACAAGTTGTTCAATCTTTTAACGTGTATTAATTTAGATTCATTGCATTTATGACTCAGCCTAATCGAATCACATTTATTTTAGCTTCTGCTTCTCCAGCGCGCAAACGGTTATTAGAAACGGTGGGAATTCAGCCTATAATTTCCCCCAGTGATTTTGATGAATCTCAAATCCAAGATTCTAATCCAGTGCAGTTAGTCCAAAAACTCGCCCAAGCTAAAGCAGAAGTTGTTACCCAAACTTTAATTAATTCCTCTAAAATTGAGGATAAAATTATCTTAGTTTTGGGATGTGATTCGGTTCTGGCGGTTGAGGGAGAAATTTATGGCAAACCTGCTAATATTGAAGAAGCGATCGCCCGTTGGCAAACCATGCGAGGTCAAGTGGGACAACTTTATACGGGTCATGCTTTAGTTAATGTTTCGACCCAGCAAACCTTAGTTCATTGTCAAACGACTCATGTTTATTTTGCTGATATTTCCGATCGTGAAATTGAAGCTTATATTGCTACCGGAGAACCCCTAAACTGTGCCGGATGTTTTGCGATTGAAGGAAAGGGGGGGTTATTTGTGGAAAAATTAGAAGGATGTCATACTAATGTGATTGGATTGAGTTTACCGTTATTAAGAAGAATGATTCAGGAGTTTGGATATAATATTACTGATTTTTGGTCGTTGGCCAGAAACCACCAAGGTCTTTAAGATTTATCGGGGTATAGGGCGATCGCTATTGTCTGACTGCATAAAATGTTGATTTTGTCAAGCCCCCTATTTTCGGTTTAATGTTCCCCTTCAAAAACCCGTGCATCGCCAAGTTAAAAAATCGTCAAGAAATCAAGATATTTTACGAGAGGATAAGGGTTTTAGCCCCTAATTTGACCTATAGACACAATAACCCCTTGGGTGGTATTTTTTTAAGTCTACCAGAACCCCTATGATTTCGTCAACTATTTGATAGAGATTTTCAATAAAATATCAAGATTTCCTGACATTCTTTTAAAAAACAAAATTATTTTTATAGAAGAATTAGAAAAACTTAACTATATTTTCCAGTCTTTGGGGTTGCTTCCCCTGGGTTTCATTAAGTGAATAAGCAGGAGAGGGGAAAGATTAAATATTCTAGGAAAAACAGTTTCCAAATAAATTGATAAAATTGGGCGATAGATTGTTTCTGGCTTAAATCAACGGTTTGACTGCGCCACCATAAGAGAGTCAATAAAACTAAATGACTAAATCCTAAAAATAGGGGATTAACAGAGGATTGTAAAAACCCACTTCCTAGAATCATCCCTAAATAACAGCTAGTCAGTATCCATCGAGATAGATTAAAGACCGTTACAGTTCCTAATTTTATCGTTAAGGTGTTAATCTGGAATTGGCGATCGCCTTCTAAATCAGGAATATCCTTAAAAATTGCGATCGCTACGGTAAACACTAAAATAAATAATGTTAACGCCCAAACAGAAGGCGGTATTGTCGGGATTAAAGATAGTGATTTTCCCGATAAAAGCCAACTAAAGTGTAAATATAATCCTAAATTAACAATAATTCCCCTAACGGTAAAAATACAAAATGCAGCCCAAAAGGGAAACCGTTTTAACCGAATGGGAGGTAAAGAATAGATTGTCCCCAAAAACAAACTAATTCCTACCATTCCCAATAAATAATAACCTTGGAAGGCTGCAATGCTTAAGGCTAATATTCCCGTTATTCCGACAATGAGTTGAGCTTTAAACCGGGAGTATTCCTCAGCAGCTAAGGGTAAATGGGGTTTATTAATTTGATCAATTTCAATATCTTCCAGTTGATTTAATCCCACAATATAAATATTGCCACAAATACAAGCTAACCAACTGAAAAATAAAGCCAACCCATTCCAACTAAAACCGGGAAATTGCCTAAACTCACTAATTGCAATTAAATACATCCCCAACACGCTTAAACTGGTACCGATAATCGTATGGGGACGAGAAAACTTCCAAAAAGAGTATAAACCTGGAAAATTCTGTTGAATCAAATTAGGGGAAGAAATCATCACAGAGGGAGAAGAAGTTTTAGTCATATTTTCTTTTTAGAGATTTCGCGGTAGGGGCGAGGCGCGCCTCGCCCCTACGATGAATTCGATTTTGATCCTTATGTACAAATAATTTAGACTCGCTATATCTCTCAAATGCTATCCTAATTTTAGGCTAATTTTTTCCCCCTAACTTGATGAATATTATTGTGATGATTCTAAGCGCCAACCGGGTTTAATCACTTGACGTTCACGAGCAATGACTAAACTATCATCAGGAACATCATCGGTAACAACAGAGCCCGCCGCCACGGTGACATCATTTCCTAGGGTTAGAGGGGCGACTAGAACACTATTTGACCCCGTTTTAGTCCGATCTCCAATAGTTGTGCGATGCTTTTTCACCCCATCATAATTAGCCGTAATTGTTCCCGCCCCAATATTAACTTTATCTCCTAATGTTGCATCTCCCAAATAGGATAAATGGGCAATATTAGTAGAATTTCCTACCTCAGCATTTTTCAATTCAACAAAATTCCCAACGCGACAGTGTTCACCGACTTTTGCATGACCTCTTAAATGGGCATAGGGCCCTATGCGGGTTTCATCCGCAACAACGCTATCAGAAACAACGGAAAACTGCACCGTGACATTTTTTCCAATCTGACTATTTTCGATTAAACTCCCAGGGCCAATGCGACTTCCCGTTTGAATCATTGTATTTCCCCTTAAATGGGTTTGGGGTTCAATAATCACATCCGCTTCCAACTGTACCGTATCATCAATGGTGACACTATCGGGGTCAATTATTGTTACTCCCGCCGCCATCCAATTCGTTTTAACCCAATCTTGTAAAACATGATAGGAATTCGCCAGATGTTGGCGACTATTAATTCCTAAAATTTCTCGATAATCATCCACATCCACCGCCATCACTTGATCCAAAAGATGAACAGTATCCGTGAGATAATATTCCTGTTGATCATTATCGGCTTTCAGGTGGGGTAAAATTTCCGCTAACTTCGGCCAATTAAAACAATAAACCCCAGCATTAATCCGATGATTTTGGCGTTGAGCATCGGTACAATCTCGATCTTCAACAATTTGCTTAACTAAATTTTGACTATCACAAAATACCCGACCATATCCTTTAGGATTAGGGAAATGGGCTGCTAATAAAGTCGCCGCATTTCCGTGTTCTTTGTGAATGGTAATTAATTGTTCTAAAGTGTCAGAACGTAATAAAGGAACATCCCCATTTAAAACCAGTAAATCCCCAGTAAAGTCTGTTAAATAGGGCAGTAATTGTTGAATGGCGTGACCTGTCCCTAATTGTTCGGTTTGTTCAACAAATTCTAAAGCAGGTTGCGTATCCGTTTGTTGAAGAGAATCGCGGACTAAATCAGCACCATAGCCCACAATTACTAATCGCCGAGAAGGTTGCAGCCGAACACAACTTTCTAAAACCCGTTGAACTAAAGTGCGTCCCCCCAATTCATGCAAAACCTTGGGAAGGTCAGATTTCATGCGAGTTCCGCGTCCCGCCGCTAAAATTGCTACCGCTACCATCTACTGTTTTGGTGTCAACTGTGAGTAATAGACACGATAAATCGCATCTTAATCTATCTTTTCACAAGATGGACTCACTGCGCCATCGTTTCTTCCAATGGGATGTGGGCTCAAGGGTCGAGGTGTCTTGTTCGGCTTGGCGACGGAGGATAATCACTTCCGCCGGATCGGATAAACTGGGATCTCGATAGGGGATGGCGGCGCGGGTTTGCAGATGTTCCTGTTCTTGGGGAGACAGAGGCGGTAAACCCTCAAAACTGGCGATTGTCCCCGGTGTCCGTCGTCCAACGGGAGAGGTAGAGCCAATGTTTAATCCCGCATCCAGTAAGGCCCTTCTGACCGCAGCCGAACAGGAATAAGTCGCTAACTGTCCCTGGGGTTGGAGACATTGAGCAACTAGGGTTAAAAATTCGACTGTCCAAAGTTGGGGACAATGGGGCGGAGAAAAGGGATCGAGAAAAATTGCATCGGCTTTAAACCCAGAATTGTAAACGGTTTGAATGGTATTTCGAGCATCCGCAATCATTAAATCAGCATTCAATAATTCTGTTTTTAGATAATGATTTTGGGCGAGTTCTTTTAAAATTTCTTGAATATAATTAGGATAGTCATTCAGTAAATTAAACTCTAGGGTTGCTTGGGGAATTTGTTGATCAAATTCTAAGCCGATCCATTCAATTTTACAGTCAGGATTAATATCCCAAATTGCGGTTAAACCTGCGGCTGTATTATAACCCAAGCCGTAACAAATATCAAGCAAAAACAAGGAAGATTTTTGGGCTTTCTTTCTTAATTGTAAGGGTTCAACAAACTTTCGTTCGGCTTCCTGTTTCGCCCCAAAATGACTATGAAATAATTCTCCAAATTCCGAGGAGAAAAACGTAAACGAACCATCAGCCGTTAATTGGGGTATTAATCCTTGATTTTCTATCATCTTACCTCCTGTGTAGGGTGTGTAAGCGCAGCGCACGCACCATCTAATTATTTATAATAATCAACTCATAAAGAAACCCAGTTTCTATCCGATTAAGTTGTAACTTGAAATTCAACCTCTTCATAAAGATCAGTAATTGAACACCGAAAATCCAGACTATCTAAATAAATTTCTTGTCCTGAACTATAAGGATATAAAACCCATAAACCCTCAGAATTTTTTCTAAAACACTCGATATTGACTCGATTTTGATTAATTAAAACATATTCTTCTAAAGTTTCTAAATGTCGATAATCTTCAAATTTTTTACCTCGATCAAATCCTTCTGTTCCTGGGGAAAGCACCTCAATCATTAATTTAGGATATCGTTTAAAATATTGAAATTCCCTATCTCTAGGATCACAAGTAACAATCACATCAGGATAATAATAGATATCTAAAACTTCAATATCAGCTTTCATATCCGCCATATAAACCCGACAGCCTTTTCCTCTTAAGTAATTTCTCAACAAGGCAAAAAGATTACCTGCAATGGTAACATGGGCATCACTCGCCCCCACCATCGCATAAATTTCCCCTTGAATATATTCATGCTTAATCAGACTGTTCTTTTCAGCTTCGAGATAATCTTCACGCGCCATATAGGGTTGAGAATTAGCAATCATAACGTTTTTCCTGATTTCTGTAAAAAAGATTAAATCAATTCTATTTAAGAATCCGATATGATAATTATAAAATAAATTCTCCTGATGAAGTAGTAAGCCCTTCAGGGCTTCCCATAAACCTTTAAATCACATTATTATCAATATTGCCATGACAGAACCCCAATTAATTGTTTCCCCAGACTGGTTAGCAAACCATCTTGAAGATTCTAATATCGTAATTGTAGATTGTCGATTTTCCTTAGCAAATCCCCAACTCGGACAACAACAATATCAAGACGGTCATCTTCCGGGTGCTTATTATTTAGATTTAGACCAGGATTTAGCGAGTCCCCTTCAAAAACACGGCGGACGTCACCCCCTACCCAACCCAGAAAAACTCGCTGCAAAATTATCAGAAATTGGCATAACCTCTCAACAAACCTTAGTTGTAGCTTATGATGATTCTCGATTCGCTTTTGCTTCGCGGTTGTGGTGGTTGCTGCGTTATTATGGACATGAACAAGTCGTTTTATTAGATGGGGGGTTTAGCCAGTGGAAAAATTTAGGCTATCCGATTAATTCTATTATTCCCACAGCAAAATCAGGACAATTTACACCGCAAATTCATCCCGAAATGTTAGTTAATATTGAAACCGTAAAAGCCCGAAAAGATTTACCCGGAGTTGTGGTTGTAGACTCCCGTGAACCCGATCGCTATTTAGGAAAAACAGAACCCATTGATCCCATTGCAGGCTGTATTCCGGGAGCCGTTAATTATCCTTGGCAAGAGGTGACAGAATCCACCGGATTTGTTAAAATAAATCAACAATCTCAACGCTGGGAAAAGATTAAAGAGGCTGAAGAAATTATCGTTTATTGTGGTTCAGGAGTCACAGCCTGTGTTAATTTATTATCCTTAGAATTAGCGGGGATTCATCACGCTCAACTGTACGGAGGAAGTTGGAGTGATTGGTGTTCCTATTTAATCGAAGAACAAAAATAATTTATTAGTATTTTTGAAGTTAATCTTCAAAAATCCGAGATAATTGATCGGTTTTTACCTCAATTCAATTACAATAAAAATTGAACCTTTTTAACTCAGGATTAACACCGATGCAAACCCTAGAAAAACCAACCCCATCTCTTCTGGATACCCCCTTAACCATTGCGGGAAAAACCTTTAAATCTCGGTTAATGACAGGAAGCGGGAAATATCGCAACCTTCAAGAAATGCAAGATAGTATTGCAGCGAGTGGCTGCGAAATTGTCACCGTTGCGGTTAGACGAGTCCAAACCCAAGCCCCCGGACATGAAGGATTAGCCGAAGCCATTGATTGGAATAAAATTTGGATGCTCCCCAATACCGCCGGATGTCAAACCGCCGAAGACGCTATTCGGGTAGCCAGATTAGGGCGAGAAATGGCAAAATTATTAGGCCAGGAAGACAATAATTTTGTTAAATTAGAAGTCATTCCTGATAGTAAATATTTGCTTCCTGACCCGATTGGAACCTTAGAAGCCGCCGAACAATTAGTGAAAGAAGGCTTTGCAGTGTTACCCTATATTAACGCCGATCCTCTGTTAGCAAAACGATTAGAAGAAGCTGGCTGTGCAACGGTGATGCCATTAGGTTCTCCCATCGGCTCAGGACAAGGAATTAGGAACGCTGCTAATATTGCGATTATTATTGATAATGCCAAAATTCCAGTTGTCGTGGATGCGGGCATTGGTGCGCCCAGTGAAGCCACCTTAGCTATGGAAATGGGGGCGGATGCGTTATTAATTAATTCTGCGATCGCTTTAGCCCAAAATCCAATGGCCATGGCAAAAGCCATGGGAATGGCTACTGAAGCGGGACGTTTAGCTTATCTCGCCGGACGCATCCCGGTCAAGACCTATGCTGAGGCATCTTCCCCCTTAACAGGTACAATTACCCGTTAATGTTTCCCTTTTGTGTAAATTTTTGTTATGGTTGATCCTAGATAGTAATCTATGGATTTTTACTCATGCCTTATATAAAAGAAGAGGGTGGACGACTCAATAACTTCGCGGTCGAACCTAAAGTTTACACAGCCGAACCCCCCACGAGTTCACAAAAACGGAATTATCTGATTGCGGGTATTGCTGGGATTGCCTTAGTCGGGGGTTTAGTCGTCCTCGCTGCTTCCATATCCTAAAATATCAACGCTTCAGTCCAGATGGGTTTTGGGAATTTTTTGTTAACCTCTCAAGATACAATTGAACTCGTCCTTATGGAAAATAGGGAATTTTAAGAGTAGGGGCGGGTTCTGTGAAAATTTTTACTATTTTTAAATAACGGTTAAACAGTCGCCTCCTCCTGAGCCAGAACAACTTGATAGAAGAATAGAAATAGAGGTGTGTAATGGCTAAATGATTGACAATGGCGACGAGCAACAGTTCTTCTATTCTATTATCAGAAACTGATCAGCAAACTTATCATCGTTTACAACAGGCGCTCCGTTTACAACTTCGCCATCAAATTTTTATTGCGGTTTGTGATAACTTAAAGTTGCGGAATTATCTGATACTCCAATTAGAAAAAGATTTGTTAGCCCAAAATCAGACGATCTTAACCGCCCAACACAGTTTAAATTCCCCGCTTTTTTCACCCTTAATTAATTTAAAACTGGATTTAAACGATCCTAATCCCTTTGAAGCAATTACCCAATGGTATGCTCAAAATTCATCTAATTCTGACCCTAAATCATTGCTCGGATTTCAAATTTTAGGCGTTGAACATCTCACCCGCCAACCTCCGGCGATACAATGGTCATTTTTACGGCATTTACGCACCCTAGAACAGCATCTTGACAGCTTAGAATGTAGCTTAGTGCTGTGGATTTCTTCTCCTTGGTTATGCTGTATTCAACAATCAGCACCGGAGTTTTGGCGCAGACGAACCGGAGTGTTTCAATGGATGAGTGATCCAACCCCCAGCGATTTAGAATCAGAAACGATTCCCTTAAATTCTCCTGGGGTTGCTGTACACCTAGACGAGACAATATCCGATCCTTTAAAACAACTCCTGGATCAGATTCAGCACCTACAACAACAGTCCGATACCTTCTCCCTGGGTCAAGCTTATCGCCAATTAGGAACAATTTACTGCGATCGCATTGTAGCCGGAGACAATTCAGAACTCAACTATACCCTGGCAATTCAAGCTTATGAAAAAGCCTTAGAGATTGTTCCAGAAACCGAGTTATTGTTAAATAATACCCCGGACTCTATTGATATCTGTAATGACTTAGGAACCTTGTATTGGATGCGATTTCGCCAACGGTTTCCAGAGAAACATTCTTCAGCCGATGTAGTTTCCGATTTAGAACAAAGCATTATTTTCTATCAAAATGCTTTAATGAAAATTGACCCCGAAGTTCAACCCCACCTGATCATCAAAATCCAAAAAAACTTAGGAACAGCCTACAGCGATTTAGCCAACCTACGAGATCCCATTGAAAACTTAGAACAATCCTTAATTGCCTATACAGAAGCCTTATCTTACTTCAAGTTAAACAAGACTAAAATTGATGCTTTTCAAATCCAAGATTATGCCACAATTCAAAATAACCTCGGAACCACCTATTGGAAACTCGCCCAACAAACTCACCCCATTCCTCATCTCAAAGCCGCCATTACTGCCTATACTGAGGCGATGGAATTTTATACCCCGCAACAAGACCCCCTCAACTATGCCCTCCTCCAAACCAACTTAGGAACCGCCTATTGGACACTCAGTCAATATCAACCCTCAGCCAAGTTGCTCCTGCAAGCCATTCATGCCTATCATCAAGCCTTAACCTATCGTACCAGCGCATCAGCCCCCATTGCCTGTGCAGCCACCTATAATAACTTGGGCATAGCCTATTGGCATTTAGCCAACCACTATCAGAAGTCAGAGATTCGTGCTAAATTCTTTAAAAGGGCAATTGCAGCCTATCAAAAGGCGCTCTCAATTGCATCCGCTCTGAGTCCAACCCAACTCACCTTTGATCCGTTAGCGACTCATAATAACCTAGGGCTCACGCATTACCAGTTAGCAACAGACTCGAACTTCCCCCTGAGCAAAGCGACTCGAATTTCTCTATTAGAAGTCGCACTCAAACACCATCTTCAAGCTGATATTAATGGGTCTAGTCAGCTAGAAAAACAACAGCCAGCAGAGGGTGTTATCCCTAACTCAAAGATCACTGAACATCATCAAACGACGTTGAGTTATTTGCTCAGAACCATTCGTGCTTTCTACAATGAGTCTGGGTTACAGGGACAAAATCAGGCTTTATCTCAAATTCCAGGTCATCTACTCCCTGAAATATTACGCGCTCTGTAACGCAATACAACTAAATTGACATTTTGTTAGGTGTAGGTTCAACTTTTCCATTAACATTGAGATGTCTATTTAGTATTCTTGCTCAACCTTCTGCTCGATATGGGTGGTTATGGCATCTGCAAAGATTCTCGTGGTCGATGATGATCCGGCAATACGGAACTTAATTAGTCGCTATCTCAGCCAACAAGACTATCAAGTTGACACGGCTGGTGATGGCCATTCGGCATTGGAAAGGTTTGAACAGTTCAATCCTGACTTAGTAGTATTGGATCTAAATTTACCCGATACCACAGGTTTAGCATTATGCCGAGAAATGCAAAGTCGAACCAGTGTATTTATCCTAATGCTAACCAGCGAAAAAGATCCCAAACTCGGGTTGAAGGAGGGAGCAGATGACTTTGTAACCAAACCCTTTGATTTAGAAGAGTTAAACCTTCGCATCAAAGCGATTTTGAAGCGTCAACGAACTCCAGCACAAACACAACCCAAAAATTTAGTTTATGGGGATTTAACCATTGATCCTAATCGTCGTGAGGTTTATATTCGGGGTGAAATAATCCCACTCAGTGCATTAGAATTTGATTTGCTGTATTGTTTAGCTCGTAAACCCGGTCGAGCTTGGCGAAGGGCTGAATTATTGCAAGAAGTGTGGGATTATGAGTATGAAGGGGAGCAGCGCGTCGTTGATGTTCATATCGGTCAGATTCGTAAAAAAATTGAACCTGATGCGGATAAACCTTCTTTTATTAAAACTATTCGGGGTGTGGGATATATGTTTGATCGACGCACCACAGAACGTCAATAATTAAAGATAATTATCATTAATTGTTAACGGTTTGTAGGTGAACATAATTGTCCAATTTAAAGGGGAGCTACTGATATTAAAGCTTTGAATATTATCCTCTTTTATCCCCTCTATTCATGAGGAGGAAATGAGGACAAAATTCAAACCTTTAATGAGTATAAAAGTGTTGAGCTTATCCTTTTAATCACCTCTTCGTTTAACCCTCTTGTTATGACATCGGCAAAAATTCTTGTAGTTGATGATGATCCGGCAATCAGGAATTTAATTAGTCGCTATCTTAGCCAACAGAACTACCAACTGGAGGTTGCATCCGACGGCGATTCAGCGTTAAAGGCATTTGAACAGTTTAACCCTGATTTAGTGATTTTAGATTTGAATTTGCCCGATACCACAGGTTTAGCATTATGCCGAGAAATGCAAAGTCGAACCAGTGTATTTATCTTAATGCTAACCAGTGAACAAGATCCGAAACTGGGGTTAAAACAAGGAGCGGATGACTTTGTAACCAAACCCTTTGATTTAGAAGAATTAACCCTTCGGATTCAAGCCATTTTGAAGCGCCATCGCTCAACATTTGATCAAGAGCGTCAAAGTTTAACCTATGGGGATTTAATGATTGATCCTAATCGACGAGAAGTTTATCTTAAAGGTGAATTAGTCACTTTAAGTGCGTTGGAATTTGATCTGCTGTATTGTTTAGCGAGTAAACCGGGTCGAGCTTGGGAACGCAAAGAACTATTACAAAAAGTTTGGGGCTACCAAGATGAGAGTAGTGAAGGGGTACGGGTGATTGATGTTCATATTGGTCAAATTCGGAAAAAAATTGAACCCGACCCTAAAAATCCTTCCTTTATTCAAACGGTTAGAAGTGTTGGTTATCGATTTGATTGATCAGTAAACGGTTGTCAAGGGCTCTCCACTAACTCTATCCCCCGGAATCGAAAGGGTGCACCTGTTGATGCAACACCTTAGATTCGATCCGGACGCCGACAAAATTAGGTAATGGTTTCTTGATCCCCCGGTTGGTGATTCACCTGAAACAACTGCACAGGAGTATTTTTCTTCCTAAGACTGAAATAGGGTTTCCTGATAAACACGAGCCGCTTGACGATAACTGCTCGATGCTTCTGGGGTGTTGCTATTTCCATTCTGCAACAAAAAAAGCGACAGGGCTGCGGAAAAAACCTGATCTTGATCCCAGTCTGGGTGGGTCTCCAGATAGCCCTGGAGGGATTCGTGCAGCGTTTCAGGAATTTCGGTCAAGATACTTACACTTGTGTTCATGAAACTGCTCTCATCGGTGTTGGTACAGGACAATGCACAATTTCAACATCAGGGCTGGGTTGGGACTCAATTTCCCCCTCAGCCCTAAAATTTGAAATTGGGTCGTCGATTCATTTTGTGCGATCTAGGGGTAGGGTTGTCAATGTTGCAAACTGTTACAACCTGTCACGAAGTTTTGATTCAGTCACGAAAGAATCGATATTTGACCTGCGGTTTCTGTTACAAAAGTTCATAAACAACTTGTTTTTCTCATGCTTTTCCCTCCCCTTGGCAAAATCCCCAATTTCACCAGTAGGCTGCAACCTCACGTCTTCTCTTGTGGAAAACTCTGCTTTACCTGGGGAAAACATTGCGCTTCACTGTGGAAAACCTGTGGAATCGGTGGGGAAAATTTGCCATAACGATAAGAATTTTAAAGATTCTACAGACCCAAAACAGGAGAGCGGATCAAAGCTCTAAAAACGGCATGAATTCAAAGTATTATTCATTGGATCTGATCAAAAGAACTCATGGGTTAAATTTGAGATTTTCCTGAATAAAAAACAATTGATCTTTGATGATCAATAATCCATTTTTGTCTGTGTTTGGACAGTTTAGAAGATTTCCTGGGGAGCAAAAATCAGTGGGGATAGATTATAAACCGTTGATCTTATATAATAATTAAGACTGAATCAATGGAAACTCTCATGTCCGGTTTTGTAAACCAGCAAATTTAGTGATAAATTGTCACGGTTTAACCCTAACTCGTGATCAGGCTGCAAAACTTGACACTCAGTCGGTTAGGATAGGGATCTGTTTTTTTTAGATCTGATGGATTCAGATCGGTTAAAGTCAAAGCATCATTGATCCATTATCCAGGGAACTGCTCTGTGCTGTTCACCCTTGGCTCCTGTTTCTTGCTTCCTATCTTCTACTATGCCCAAGCTACGTCAATCTTCATTTCGCCAGATTCTACTGACGCAGATTTTACTGCTTAGTCTTCCTGTGCTGCTTGTGGGTGAGTATGTTACCTATAGAAAAGCTCGTTCTGGTTTATTGGAAACAGCCCGTTTTAACTTAACAGAGAGTGCTACTAAAAAAGCACAAACCCTTGAAGAATGGACTGCTTCTATCCAGTCTAATTTGAGGATTGCAACGGACAATATTGTTTTACAATCAGGAAAAGCTCAACAGTATTCTGTTTTTCTTTCCCAGCTTAAAAGGCAAATGTTTCCTGCGGTTAATTGTCTACAATTGACTGATCTGCAAACAGAACAAGTGGTTGCGAGTACCTGTGGAAAACAGCCCATCTATTCTATCCCTAAAAATTTCTGGCCTTTACAAAAGCCTCAAAACTCTGAGATTTATATTAATTATTTAGCTCCTGAAGTTGATTCACAGGAGTCAGATTGGCGGAATCAAGTTAGATTAGTATTTAGTTCTCCAGTTTATCTTAATCAAAATAACAATAAAAGCGTATTAAAATATGCGTTAAGTTTGAAATCAACCTTATATTTAGAAGCTAAAGATCGTCCTAAATCTTTAACAGGATTTACAGTAATTATTGATCAAGGGGGAACTATTATCAGTCATCCTAACATTGATCAAGTGGGACGAAATATTGAAGAAGAAACAGATTCTGATCGATTAAATAATTTATTATCTAATGCTCTGGCGGAAAATAGAAATTCTTTTATTCATTTATTTTCTTTTGATAAATCCGGTCGGGAACTTTTAGCAGGATATGATGCAATTCCTAGCCCCATTACCCAGGAAAAGGATAATCAGTGGGTGGTTTTAGCGGTTGTTGATTTAGACGATGCTTTATCAGGATTAAGAGATATTAAATCTTTGTTAATTTCATTAATTTTATGTTTGGTTATTGCCAGCATTATTGCAGCCCTTTATATTTCCAGAGATTTAGCTTATCCATTAGAAAAGTTGAGAGATTATGCCCTAAAAGCTAATGATTTGGATACTCCGGGTAATGTTCCTCGAAATCTTAAAATTCGAGAATTTAATCAATTAGCTGAAGCTCTGAATACTATGGTCGGGAGTCTTAGAGCCAGAGCGCAAGCTTTAGAGTATGCGTCCAAAGAAGCTAAAGTCGCTAATCGATTGAAAAATGAATTTTTGCGCGTTGTTTCTCACGAATTAAGAACCCCTTTAAATGGAATTATTAATTCAATTAACTTAATTCAAGATGGATTTTGTGATACCCAAGAAGAAGAGGACGATTATCTTCAAATTGCCTATGATTCTAGTAAACATTTATTAAATTTAGTCGATGATATTTTAGATATTGCTTTAATTGAGGAAGGCAAGTTATCGGTGATGATTGAACCAACGGATTTAGAACAAACCCTGAAAGATGCGGTGAATTTAAAAATGGTAGATATTCAACAAAAAGGCTTAACCATTGCTCTACCCATTCTAAATAAACCGATTATTGTTCACGCTGATCCTGATAAGTTAAAGCAAGTTTTTATTAATATTATTGATAATTGCGTCAAGTTTACAAAGTCTGGAGGAATTACAATGGCAACCTGTATTGAATCTATCTCAAATTCTCCCGAAAATTCTGATACTAATGCTCTTGAAATAACGGAAGATCAACCCCGCTCAAAATCAGATTTAATGCGGTATCAAGTTGTCGTAACCATTAAGGATACCGGAATTGGAATTGCGCCGGAACAACAGCAAAAAATCTTTCAACCGTTTGCGATGGTAGATGGTTCAACGACACGGGAATTTGGGGGAATTGGATTAGGTTTAGCGATTTCTCGCAGTTTAATGCAAATGATGGGGGGTTATATTGTTCTCGATAGTGCGGGATTAAATAAAGGAACAACCGTAATGATTGGAATTCCTTTGTCGGATACTAATGTCAAATTACCTGAAAATCAAGGTTCAATTTCCCCTCCTAAAGTTAACTCGGTTTCAACTTAACTCGTAATTCGTAATTCGTAATTCGTAATTCGTAATTCCCTATTCTAATAAAATAGGCTGTCCATCTGCTTTTAACGATTCACTCAACCCACCCAAAATGTTAACTAATTCTGCACCAACCCAACCGGAAGAAATGGGGGAAGGTTGATGATTTTGAATTGAATCGAGAAAGCGATCGCAAACTTGAGCTAAGGGTTCACGATGTTGAATGGGGATAATTTCTCGATTTAATCCCGCCGCTTTCCAAGTCTTATCAATTCGATTAAAATAACCGTGTTGTAAGGTAAGAGGAGCTTCTGATTGGAGTTCATCAAAGATTAAGGTTCCCTGAGTTCCAACGGCTGCTAAACGACGCTGTTTGTCAGGATTTAGCCAACACAAATGCAGAAACGCTTGAAATCCATTGGGATAGGTTAAAGTAGCGGTCACTAAATCTGATAATCCTGATTCAGGTTGTAACCAAACGGTTCCAGTTGCTTTGACTTTGATAGGTTTTTCACCTAACCAATGGTTAAAAATTCCAATATCATGAATGGCTAAATCCCATAACGCATCAACATCTTGTCGGACAGGTTCTAAATGGGTTCTAGTAGCGTAACCATAGCGTAATTCTCCTAATTTTCCTGATTGAATAACCCTTTGACCCTCTTCTACAGCCGGATGAAATAAATAAGTATGATCCACAAAAAGTTGTTTCTGTTTTTGTTGCGCTAGTTCACACAATTGCAAAGAGTCAGAAACACTTAAAGTTAAAGGTTTTTCTGTAAAAACATGACACCCATTTTCTAAGGCTGCTGAAATTAAAGGAAAATGTGTTACCGCCGGAGTTGCAATTACAACGGCATCTAAATTGGGTAAATTCCAAATGGTTGATCCATCGGTTACTAACCTAATATTTCCAGGGAGTTGAAATTGTTCTCTAACTGCTTGTAAACGATCAGGATTAGAATCTACGATCGCCACAATTTGAGAGTCAGGATGTTGATGGAAGTTACGGATTAAATGAACACCCCAACGACCTGCACCAAAGATAGCAATATTAATTGGATGAGTCATAGGAATTAAGGGAATATTGTGTCAGTTATCAGTTATCAAGTATCCGCATTATCAGTTGTTTAGTGTTTAAGGGATTAATGCTGAAGAGTTGTTAGATTTTCGGTATCTACTAACGAAAGAAATGCAACTTGAGCCGCCGCTTGTTCAGCCGCTTTAATTGACCGTCCCGTTCCTTCACCCAGTTTACGACCTTTTAACCAAACTTCTGCGGTAAAACGTTCTTGATCGTTATGAATTTGGCGATTTTGCTGCACCTTATATTCCGGCAAAATTTTATAATGACTTTGCGTCCATTCCTGTAAAGCGGCTTTATAATTATGACGAGCCGGATCTCGAATAATCTCTGCGGCTCGTTGTTGAAAATGGGGATCTAACCAAGGACGAATTAAGGTTAAATCGTGAGTCCCCAGATATAACGTTGCTAATACGGCTTCAAAACAGTCCGCCAGACGAGATTCTTCCCCAGCTTTATCCCGCATTGCACTGCCTGCGGCCAGCAAAAATTGGGACATTCCGTAATAATCTGCGATTTCCGCTAAAGTGCGATCGCTGACTAAAATTGAACGAATTGCCGCAAATTCTCCAACCGGACAGTGGGGATAAACTTCAAATAACAACTCAGACGCCACCAACCGCACCACCGAATCTCCGACAAATTCCAATTGTTCATAATTGGCCTCTGCTGACAATGTAGGGTGAGTTAAAGCCAAATCTAACAAGTCCCAGGGAATGGGGGCCTGATTAGAAAGTCCCAAACGTTGGATCAGCTTTTGTAACTGGCGTTTTCGATTTGGATAGCCAACAGTCATAGTGTGGAAGTGGAACAGGCATCTTGCCTGTCAATCAAGTCAAGTGTGTGGAACAGGCATCTTGCCTGTTATGTTAGTCAAAAAAGGAGGGAAAGAGTCAGACATAAGCCGGGTTCTGTTATCCAGGCTGAAATCAGCTTTGGATGGCGATTATCTATCTGGGATGTCTGTTACCAAACACCTCTAGCGGTACCACTTTTGAGCGGAACGGGAAAAAGACCAACCTTAGTTCCTCCGACCTTGCTCCCAACCGGGGTTTACCGAGCCAACGCCTCACGACGTTGCTGGTGCGCTCTTACCACACCTTTGCACCCTTACCTTTTCAGTTATCAGTTATCAGTGTAGAGACGCGCCATGGCGCGTCTCTACCAGTTATCAGTTATAAATTTCTTCTTTTGTCTCGCTGTTCACTGTTCACAGTTGACTGAAAAGGCGGTATTTTTCTGTGGCACTATCCTCACGATTACTCGCACTGGGCGTTACCCAGCAAGTTTGGTCTTTCGGGAGCCCGGACTTTCCTCAGACTTTTAACAAGTCCGTAATCGCCTGCGCTTACTCTTTACCCCCTTTCCTATTCTACTGCAACTGTTCTCCAGTTGATAGAATTTCATAGATGAGGATCTGACTGATCCGTGATTCATCGATTGAATTGGGTTAATATTGGCACAGTACAGGATTAGAAACCGAAAAAGATAACGGCGCTCACCCATGAGATCCTGTCATCGGACTATCGAACCCTGAACAATGCGGTTGATGCGATAATTCTTGAACTCTCTTATTTTACCTTTGCTACTATTTCGGGATCTAATTTTTTATGTTATTCTAGTTAAAATTAGGCGAATAATCGAGAGCCACTGTGACTATTCTGGGAATTAATAAATTTAACAATAAGTGGCTTGATCTATCAGAGAT
The DNA here is from genome assembly GCF_015207485.1 of Planktothrix mougeotii LEGE 06226. NCBI lineage: Bacteria > Bacillati > Cyanobacteriota > Cyanophyceae > Oscillatoriales > Microcoleaceae > Planktothrix > Planktothrix mougeotii. Next base: position 5,691 of record NZ_JADEWU010000080.1, on the reverse strand, counting down.
CTTTGCTGTTGTCATAGCCACAATTCTTGCGTTGTCTTTAGTTTTAGGAATTTATTATTTAGGTTGGTTACAACCGTTAGAATTAGTTGCTTATGACCAAATGGTACGATTACGCCCGACTTTAATGGCTGACCCCCGATTAGTCGTGATTGGCATTACAGAAGAAGATATTCAAGTCTTTAACCGTTGGCCCCTTTCCGATGAAGTCATTGCTCGATTATTAGAAAAATTATTACAAGATCAACCGAAAGTTATTGGTTTAGATTTGTATCGTGATATTCGATATGAACCCGGACATGAGCAACTTCGCCAACAATTTAAAACCTCTGATAATATTATCGTCATTAATAGTTTAGGTTATAGTGAAACCAAGGGAATCCCTGCACCCCCAAATATTTCCCCTGAACAAGTTGGTTTTAATGATTTATTGCTTGATCCTGATAATGTGATTCGTCGGAATTTAATGTTTGCTAATACCTCCGATACAACTCTTTATTCCTTTTCCTTAAGATTAGCTCTGCACTATTTATTAGCTCAAAACATTACACCGAATAACAACCCCCAGAACCCGAATGTCATTCAATGGGGAAAAGCCGAATTTTTTCCCTTATCCCATGATTCCGGTGGCTATCAAACCATTGATGATCAAGGATATCAAATTCTCTTAAATTATCGCTCTGCTAATGATGGCGCAAAACTAATTAGTCTCACCAAATTTTTATACGGAACACTGCCTAAAAATTCGATTAAAGATAAAATTGTGTTAATTGGGACAGTGGCTCCCAGTGGTAAAGATTTATTTGTTACCCCCTTTAGTCCGGCGGAAAAAAAAGCCCTCAAAATGCCGGGAGTTCTCGTCCATGCTCAAATGGTTAGCCAAATTTTAGATGCGGTTTTAGGGGAGCGACCCTTATTTATTTTTTGGTCACCTTGGGGAGAATTGTTATGGATTTGTAGTTGGGGATTAATTGGCGCAACTTTATCTTGGTCAAGTCGTAATGTCTGGATTATTACATTAGGAAATCCCGGTTTAATCACCGTTTTATGTGGGTTAAGTTTTTTCTTGTTCCTTCATCAGCGTTGGGTTCCAACGACCACTCCCGCTTTAGCCTTTCTCTTTACCAGTGCAACCGTTATCGGGTATCGAGCCTTTCAAGCGCAACGTCAACAACAAATTGTGATGCGATTATTAGGACAAAATACCTCGCCGGAAGTGGCTAATGCGTTGTGGAATAGTCGGGATCGTTTATTAGCTGATGGTAAGTTACCCGGTGAAAAATTAATTGCGACTATTCTGTTTAGTGATATTAAAAATTTTAGTACGGTTTCTGAACAAATGCCCCCAGAAACCTTAATGGAATGGTTAAATGAATATTTATCGGTTTTAACCCAATGTGTACAAGCTCATCATGGAATTATTAATAAGTTTACTGGGGATGGAATTATGGCAGCCTTTGGGGTTCCCGTAGCTCGGAGAACTGAAGCCGCGATTGCTCAAGATGCTTATGAAGCAGTCGCCTGTGCATTAGAAATTGAAGATCGTTTAAAACAGTTAAATCAAGATTGGAAAAGTCGAAATTTCCCGGAAATAGCCATGCGGATTGGGATTTTTACAGGCCCGATTGTGGCTGGAAGTTTGGGCGGAAAAGAACGCTTAGAATATGGTTTATTAGGAGATAGTGTTAATATTGCCTCTCGTTTAGAAAGTTGTCAAAAAGATCGACAATCCAGTCTTTGTCGGATTTTAATTGCGTCCCAAACCTTACAATATATTGACAAGAGTTTTGAGGTGGAATCTTGGGGGCCAATGCCGCTTAAAGGAAAACAAGAAATGGTGGATATTTATCGGGTGATTGGCTATAAAGAAGCATCTCAATATCCTCCCCAAAATTAAACCTTAGTTGTTAATTAGATCGATTTACGATTTACAAGACTGATCAATAATTGCCTAGTTACTATTGCTTATTACAAGAGTAATCCTGCAATACAAGCGGTCATAAAACAGGCAATGGAACCTGCTATCATGGCTCTGAATCCTAATCGAGCTACATCCGCTTGTCGTTCAGGAGCGATCGCAGAAATTCCTCCAATTTGTATCGCAATTGAACCAATATTAGAAAATCCACATAAGGCATAGGTTGAGATAACAATTGCTCGTTCAGAAATCGTGGGGACGGCATTAGCAGAAATTTTCCCTTGAGCAATTTTTACTCCATTTTCCATCAAAACTTTTAAATCTAAATAAGCAATAAACTCATTTAAAATAGTCTTTTTCCCTAATAAAATTCCGACTTGCAAACAATCTGACAGGGGAACTCCCATTAACCAAGCAACAGGAGCAAATAAATAAGATAATATCCCTTCTAAGGATAAATTAGGCAAACCGAAAAAACTTCCCAACCCTTGCAAAATCCCATTAATTAAGGCTAATAATCCTAGAAATGCAATTAACATCGCTGCCACATTTAAAGCTAACCTCATGCCATCGCTGGCTCCCGTTGCTGCGGCATCAATTCCATTAGCAGAGGTGGGTTTAACCTCAATTTTAACCGTTCCTTTGGTCAGAGAAGTTTCAGTTTCAGGATAGAATAGTTTAGAAATTGCTAAAGCGGCGGGAGCCGACATGACAGATGCGGCTAAAATATGTTGGGCGGGAATTCCAAAGGAAATATAAGCCGCCATAACTCCCCCTGCAATCGTAGCAAATCCCCCCGTCATTACCGCATGAAGTTCGGAAAAAGTTAAAGTCGAGATATAGGGTTTAATTAATAACGGAGCCTCCGTTTGTCCGATGAAAATATTAGCCGAACAAGATAAAGTTTCTGACCCTGATGTTTTCAAGGTTCGCATCATCACCCACGCAACAACTTCTACAACTTTTTGTAAAATTCCATAGTGATAGAGAATTGAAATAAAAGACGAAAAGAAGATAATTGTTGGCAAAACTTTGAAAGCAATAAAATGATCTTGAAAGGTTTCCCCAAACACAAATTTAGCCCCTTGATCGGAAAAATTTAGAAACTGAGTTACACAATTACCTAGAAACTCAAATACGACAAAACCAGGGGTAGTTTTGAGGATGAGAACGGCAAAAATTAACTGTAAAGCAATTCCCCAGAATACCGGACGCCAACGAATGGCTTTTTGATTCACCGAGAAGAGGTAGGAAATTCCGATAAAAACAAATAATCCTAAAAGTGAAATTCCACGTTCCATAATTTGCTCAATCTTGTAGATTTTCAATGTACAATGAGAGTATTGTGCATTTTTCAGTTAGAATTCAAAATATAGATCAGGGATTTAAGAGGATTTCACGGATTTCACGGATTTTAATCTATGTTAAACTGATAACTGATAACTGATAACTGATAACTGATTGTTTATGTCTTTACCTATTGTTGCTATTATTGGTCGTCCTAATGTCGGGAAATCTACCCTAGTCAACCGTTTAGCAGGAAGTCCCGATGCAATTGTCCATGATGAACCCGGAATTACCCGCGATCGCACCTATCGACGTGCTTTTTGGCAAGATCGAGAATTTATCGTCGTCGATACAGGGGGATTAGTCTTTGATGATGATACGGAATTTTTGCCCCTGATTCGAGAACAAGCTCTGACGGCTTTAACCGAAGCCAGCGCCGCGATTTTTGTCGTTGATGGTCAGATGGGGGTAACGGGAGGAGATGAAGCGATCGCAACTTGGTTGCGCGCACAATCTGTCCCCACTTTATTAGCCGTAAATAAATGCGAATCTCCTACAACTGGAATCATTCAAGCTGCACAATTTTGGGAATTAGGATTAGGAGAACCTTATCCAATTTCAGGGATTCATGGATCAGGAACGGGAGAATTATTAGATGAGTTAATTCAATATTTACCTGCTATTGATGAAATTGAAGAAGACAAAGAAATCAAAGTCGCCATTATTGGTCGTCCTAATGTCGGAAAATCGAGCTTATTAAATGCGTTTTTAGGGGAAAATCGCGCCATTGTTAGCCCGATTTCAGGTACAACACGAGATGCAATTGATACTGTTATTCAACGCAATGATCAAACCTATCGATTAATTGATACCGCCGGAATTCGCCGCAAGAAAAATGTCGAATATGGGGCAGAATTTTTTGGAATTAATCGCGCCTTTAAAGCCATTAATCGCGCCGATGTCGTGTTATTAGTCATTGATGCCATTGATCAAGTTACAGATCAAGATCAAAAATTAGCAGATCGGATTATAGAAGAAGGTCGTTCTTGTGTCATTGTTGTTAATAAATGGGATGCGGTTGAGAAGGATACCTATACCATTTTAGACTATGAAAAAGAGGTACGGGCTAAACTGTATTTTATGGATTGGGCTGAATTAATTTTTATCAGTGCCAAAACGGGTCAACGGGTTGAAAAAATTCTCAATTTAGTCGATACGGCTGCTGAAGGTCATGAACGACGAGTCTCAACGGCGGTTATTAATGAAGTCCTTGAAGAAGCGGTAAGTTGGCATTCTCCCCCCGTTACTCGTCAAGGGAAACAAGGGAAAATCTATTATGGAACCCAAGTGAGTAGTAAACCCCCAACTTTGGTTTTATTTGTCAATGATCCTAAACGATTTAATGACAATTACCGTCGTTATATTGACAGCCAATTCCGCAAACAATTAGGCTTTAAAGGCACACCCATTCGATTAATTTGGCGGGGCAAATCTGCCAGAGAAGTTGAACGCAATACCGCTAACCGAGCTACCCGCGTTAAATAATTAAGAGTAGGTGGAGCAGGGGGAGTGAGGGATGGGATGGAATTTGAACCCACATTCCGCAGATGGGGGCTAAATTTTCCACTCATACCCATTACCCCCTATTAACCGTTAAATTAAACGAGTATGGAGGGACTCGAACCCCCGACCCTCAGAACCGGAATCTGATGCTCTATCCACTGAGCTACATACCCATACTTTTGTTAGTATAACATATCCTTTGGAAAATGTCATTTTAATTTAAGTGATTATGGACTCCATTCACATTACCGGGATTCGCAGCTACGGCTATACGGGTTATTTACCCGAAGAACAAATGTTAGGCCAATGGTTTGAGGTGGATGTGACCCTGTGGTTGGATTTAACAGCCGCCGGAGCCAGTGATCAAATCGCAGACACCCTCGATTATCGCCACACCATTACCACCGTTGAGACTATCATTAAAACTGGCAAATTTGCCCTGATAGAACGATTGGCTACAGAAATTACCGACACCTTATTAAAACAGCCCTTAGTCAAAAAAGTGCGTATACAGTTAACGAAACCAAACCCCCCAATTCCTGATTTTACGGGAAAAATCCAAATTGATCTAACTCGTGAGTCAACTTAGAAAAAAATAGGGTTATTGACACTCCCACCCCTACGCTACGCTCTTAGGGTGGGATTCTCGTATCTAGTCCAATCAAACAAAGATAGTTGAATATACTCTGTTTGATTAGGTTTCACCGAGTTCGGGGGTGTGCCAAGCACCCCATGATTTAAACCGGATGAATCCATTACAGAAGCATCTTTCTGTAGGTTTAAATCACAACTGAAACCATCCCATTGAGAAAGGATTAAAGTCAGTAAGAGAGTCGCCTCTCCTACTGCTCTACAAAACGGAACGTGACAATTTCTCGTCATTCCGCTCCTCAACTACACGGGGTTTGACATACCTACGTCGTTAC